>DVMG01000223.1 GCA_018715105.1 Candidatus Ventricola intestinavium | reverse complement strand
GAAGCAGAAAAGCAGGCAGTTATTTCAAATCTGTGTCAAAAGCGTAGATTTGTTACAAAATGGTTGAAAAAATGTGTCAGATATCTTGATTTTTATTCGCGGTCTGCGTTACAATAAATCCTATAAAGGCGGAATTCAAGATGCCTTCCGGTATGGGGAAGAGGAATGAGGGAAAAAGCATGCCGAAGAAGATTTTGCTTGTGGATGATGAGCCCCTGATTCTCAAGGGGTTAAAATACAGCCTGGAACAGGACGGCTATCAGACCGACCTGGCGATGGACGGCGAGGAAGCGCTCACCAAGTTTTTTGCGGGCCGGTATGACCTGATCCTCCTGGATGTGATGCTGCCCGGCGTAGACGGCATGGAGGTATGCCAGCGTGTGCGCGAGCGATCCAACGTGCCCATCATCATGCTGACCGCGAAAGGGGCGGATATGGATAAGATCCTTGGCCTCGAATACGGCGCGGATGATTACATGACCAAACCGTTTAACATTCTGGAGGTCAAAGCGCGCATCAAATCCATTTTCAGGCGCAGCCAGCCTCAGCAGGAGGTGGAAGAGGAAAAGCGCATCGTCCGCGTGCATGACCTGGAAGTCAACTGCCACAACAGGACGGCGACGCTTGCGGGCCAGCCTGTCCGGCTGACAGCCAAGGAGTTTGACCTGCTGCAGCTGCTGATCACGCACCGCGGCAAGGTTTACAGCCGCGAGGCGCTGCTTGAGACGGTCTGGAAATATGATTATATGGGCGACATGCGCACGGTTGATGTGCACATCCGCCGGCTGAGGGAAAAGATCGAGCGGGATAACGCCGGGCCGGAATTTATCCTGACCAAGTGGGGAGTGGGTTACTATTTCACGGACAAGGATTAACCCGTTTTACTCCGTCCGAACCCAAATCCTTCTGGCTTTTTTGCTGGTGATCGGCATCTCGTTTTATCTGGTCGCCGCATCGACCATTGGCCTGATGGGGGATTCTCTTTTTAAAGACACGATCCGGCAGCAGATGAGCAGCGTCTCCCAGCTGGCCGTGACGCTTGGCGAACACATCGGGCGGGAGACGGCGGATGCCTTTTACCAGCGGCTTGAGCAGGCGGCCCGCCAGAGCGGGGGCCGCCTTTTGGTCGTTGACATGGACGGCAAGGTGATCTATGACACATTTAACGAGCGGTGCGGCACCCTGCTCTCTCTTGGCGAAGTGCACAGCGTTCTCAGAGGGGAAACGGATGGGGATTATGGCTTCCATCTGCAGGATGGCGCGGGGGTGGAGCAGGCTTCCTCCCTCTTTGACCGGTTTACAGGGCGGGATGTGAGCCGCATCTGGGTGGGCTGCTTTACCGCGCCGCTGGAGCAAAAAGGGGAGAAGCAGGGCGTTCTTTTGTCGCTTTCAAGCGTGCAGGATACGGTGGATTCCCTGGTCTTCATGCGGGACAGGATGCTGGGTGTGTTCGCTCTCGCCCTTGTCGCCGTGCTGGCGATGGCAGGGGTGATCTCCCGGGTGGTGACCCGGCCCGTCAAGGAGCTGTCCGCAGGAATTGAGCGCATGAGCAAGGGGGATTACGAACACCGCGTGCATGTGCCCGGCCGCAGTGAGATGGCCCAGCTGGCCGCCGCCTTCAACCAGATGAGCGAGCAGGTGCATAACCTGGACGAGGCGCGCAACCAGTTTGTATCCAATGCCTCCCATGAACTGAAGACGCCGCTTACGACCATCAAGATCCTGGTGGAATCCATGATCTACCAGGAGGATATGGATCCGCAGCTGCGCAGCGAGTTTCTCACCGATATCGACAGGGAGATCGACAGGCTTTCCTCCGTGGTGGGGGATCTGCTCACCCTGGTGCACATCGACAGCCACAAACTCAAGCTGCGCCGGGAGATGATGGTTTTCGCGGACACGGTGCGCGAAAGCGTGTCGCGCCTGACGCCGCTGGCCCAAAAGCGCGGCCAGGAAATCCACATGCAGATTGCCGACAGCTGCGAGATGTTTGCCGACCCCGGCAAGCTGGCCCAGGTCTGCTACAACATCATCGAGAACGCCATTAAATACACGCCGGATGGCGGCCGGATTACCGTTTCCCTGCACAGGAGCGGGCGCGATGCCGTGCTGGAAATTACGGACACAGGCGTGGGAATTCCGCAGGAGGATCTTCCGCATATCTTTGACCGGTTTTACCGGGTAGACAAGGCGCGTTCGCGCGATACGGGCGGCACGGGGCTGGGCCTTTCCATTGTCAAGCAGATTGTGCGGCTTCATGCGGGTTCGGTCACGGTGCAGTCGGAAAAGGACAGGGGCACGACATTCACCGTGCAGCTGCCTGTGAAGTGAAGCGGATGCATCGGATCCCAGGCAAAGGCGCACAAAGGGGAGGAGAGACGCCGGTGAAAAAGAGAATCGTCTGCGCGGGGCTGACGCTTTGCTTTTTCCTGCTTTTTCAGCCGCAGATCAAAACCGATGTGAAAAATGCCGTTTCCGGCGCGGTGCGGGAATGGCTGGGAAGCGGAACGCAGACGGATGGCCAGCCGGAGCAGGAGGCTCCCACCTTTGAGCAGCAGCTCGGCGTGGAGCAGGACAGAAGCGTGATGGATGTCACCCTCTATTTCCGCTTTGCGGATACGGGCGTGCTGGGTGCGGCCACCGCGCAGCTGGATATGCGCCGGGAAGAAACCGTGGCCAGCAGCCTTGTTCAGCGGCTCATTGACGGGCCGGACATCGCCCATGACCGCCTGAGCGGTGTATTCCCACAGGGAACACAGCTCCTCTCCGTCACGGGGGATGGGGCGACGGCTTTTGTCACGCTGAACCGCGCCTTTCTGGGCAAACCGGACGGGGCGCCCTCCGACTGGGAAGATCTGGCCGTCTGGCAGGAGGAAGCGGCGCTGCGCAGGCGGCTGGCCGTTCAGTCCATCGTGCTGGCGCTGACGGAGGAGGGACGCTATCAGCGTGTGCAGCTTTACGTGGCCGACAACGATGATGATGTGCCCGAGCGCATCCCGATGTACTGGTTTGATCCATCTTCCGGGGATGCTTCCATGATGCTGGCGGCCTGCCCGAGGGATGAGAGCGTCCTGCTGACCCCCCGGCTGGCGATGGACATGATCCTCTCCGCATGGAAGGCGCAGGATTGGCAGGCCCTTTATCCTTTGCTGGCGCGCACGCAGGAAGATGAGATGCCCACGCTCAGCGTATTTGAATCGCAGATGTACGGGCTGGGCGTATCGCTTCTTGATTATACGGTATCGGATGGAACCGTGAGCACGGACGGACAGAGCGCGACGATCGTGCTTGACGCCTCCATCCGCTCAGAGGAAGGCGGCGATGCGCTGATTGAGCGCGAATCCGTGCCGCTTGTGAGGGACGCGGACAACTGGGCCATCCGCCTGCCCACGCTGATGTCCCTGATGATACGGGAGTAACGACGCATGAAGCTGATCGTAAAGCCAGATTTAAAGATGAACCTGAATGGAAAGCCCTGCCGGAAGAAATGCGCGGCATTCCTGCTGTGCGCCGGCCTGCTTCTGCTTGGCGGATGCGCGGAGCTGGTGGAAGAACGCCCGCTTGAAGATCTCTCCGACTACACGATTGAGCCGAAAACCGGCGCGCCGGACCAGGATGCATACGTGGACCAGACGGAATGGATGACGCTCTACTTTCTCAGCGAGAATGGCGGGCGGCTTGTGCCTGTCAACCGCGAAGTGACGCTTTCGGGCGGACAATCCAGGGCGCAGGCCGCGTTTGAAGCGCTGCTGGCCGGCCCTGCGGAGGGAGAGGCGGGGGCCTTCTGGCCGGATGAGACCGGCGCCCGCGCCCGAAGCTTTGAGCTCTCCGACGGTGTGGCGACGGTCAATCTGCCCGCGCGCTATCGCGTGCTGGAGCCGGAGAAGCTCTTTGCCGTGCGCCTGGCGGTGGCCACCACGCTCAGCGAGCTGCCGGAAATCTCCTATGTCAATGTGCTCGTGGGCGGACGGGAGGAGGGGCTTGACCTGGGGGCGACCCTCCCTGTGGGCACGCTCTCCCGCGTGGATGACCTGGATGTGACGGCCCGGTACGGCAGGCTGAATGATCAGCGTCAGAATGAGACAGGTTTTTCCTGCCTGACGACGCTGTATTTCCCGGTGGCGGGGGGAGAATGGCTGCTCCCCATTGTGCGCAGCGTGGTTTACGCACAGGCTGAGCCCGTGGATTACCTTTACACGCTGCTCAGCGAGCTGGGAAAGGGAACCAGCCATGAACTGGCCGCCGGCGACGTGCCCGCGCCGCTTGACTACATTGAAGAAATGCCCGAAATCGTGCGGCCCGAGGACGGCGCCAACCGGGCCATTGAAATCCGTTTCAGCCGGGAGATTGAAACGGCGCTTTCGGACGCGGGGCTGAACCTGGGCATCTATATGGCCATGCTCACCGACACGCTGATGGGATTTGTGCCCGGCGTAGAGGGGCTTCAGGTGTATATCGGCGGCGAACGTCTTGAGCGGCTGGACGGACAGCAGACCCCGGATGGCCGGGAGATTCTGTTCGAGCAGGGCCTGGCTGCGCGTGAGGATTTTGACGGCTATGCCGGTGCGCCGGGCATCCTCTATGTCGGCGCCGGGGAGGCGGGCGGGCTCATGAGCATGCGCCGCGTGCTGCCGCAGGCGCGCCAGAGCGAGCCGCGCGAGCTGCTGCTGAGCCTGATGGAGCTCTCCGCACAGGGATATACGGCGCTGCCGGCGGGGCTTTCGCAGGAAGACATCCTGGCTGTGCGCGTGGAGGAGGAGGCTTTGACGGTGAATTTATCCTCCGCGTTTGGCGATGCGCTCATGGCGCTCACGGCGCCGCAGGCACGGGTGGCGGTGTATGCGATGGTGAATACGCTCACAGAGGGGCGCGATCAGCAGAGCGTTGTCTTTTTCTTTGACGGCGAGCAGCTGGATACGCTGGCCGGCGGATTGAATCTGCGCGGCGGGCTGCTGCGCAATCCGGGAATGGTGGTGAACTGACATGGATCAGTGGTCGTTCTTCAACGAGCTGAAGGCCGGCACGGTGCGCAATGTCTACTTTTTTTACGGACCGGAGGCCTATATCCGCAAAAGCGCGCTGGAAACCCTGCAAAAGAAACTGCTGATGCCGGGCCTTGAGAGCATGAACTGCACGGTCATGCACAGCCCGCAGGCGCAGCAGATCATGGAAAACTGTGAGACGCTCCCGATGATGTGTGACTACCGGCTGACCATCGTGCAGGATCTGCCCCTTCTGATGAGCGGCAAGGCACGGGATGAAGCGCAGGAGAGCGCTGCTTTGTGTGAATACCTGACGCGCGTTCCGCCGACAAGCTGCCTGGTCTTTGACACGGATGCGGTGGATAAACGCAAAAAACTGGCGCAGGCCCTGCTCAAGCTGCCCGGAGCCGTGTCCTTTGATGCGCTTGACGACGCCCATCTCGCGCGCTGGATGAATCAGACCCTCAGGCCGCTTGGAAAGACCATGGACGCCGCCGCCTGCGAGACGCTGGCGTTTGTCAGCGGGAGGGATCTGACGCTGCTCTCCGGCGAACTGCAAAAGCTCGCCGCCTACGTGGGCGGGCGCGAGCAGATCACGCCGCAGGATATTGAAGAGATTGCCACTCACACGGCGGAATGCACGGTCTTTGCCATGGTGGATGCGCTGGGAGACGGACAGGTGCAGCAGGCCTTTACGCTGCTGAATGTGCTTTTGCACAGCGGTGAGCAGCGCATCGGCATTCTGGCCCTGATTACGCGCCATTACCGGCAGCTGATGTACATGCGCACCCTTCAGGAGGAGCGCTTGCCCCAGGGGCAGATGGCCAAAGAGCTGGGCGTGCCCCCCTTTGCCCTGAAGCGCCTTTCCCGCCAGGTGCGCGGGCGTTCACAGGAGCAGCTGCGCCGGATGCTTGCGCTCTGCGTGCAGACGGATTATGATATCAAGCGCGGCGTGCTGCGCGAGGATGCCGCGCTTGACCGGCTTATGCTTACTTTAGCGGATGGACGCTGAGAAATTCCGCCTGTACGGCAAAACCCCTCCCCGCATACGATGCAGTGGGAGGGATTTTTGATGAGACGCAAACCGAACAGAAACGATGAATTTTTAAATGACGCGGACATCATCTTTCAGCCCGCGGTCACGCCGATTGAAGCGGCCGCGCTGCCCGCGCTCGAGGTGCGGGGATATGGTGCGCTCAAGCACGCCCGGTCCATGTGGCGGCTTGATGAGGCGGCCCCGCGGTCTGCGCGCACCACGAGTTTGGGCGGCTGGCATCTTCAGCGGCAGAATATCTGAGTGAGGTAAACGAACCCCTTTTCGTCCAGCGCGACGCCGATCCCCACCTTGGTGTAGTTCGCGCTGAGCAGATTGCGCCTGTGCCCGGGCGAGGAAAGGAACGCCGCCTGCGCCTTTTCAACCGTGGCATGGTGGGCGATGTTCTCCGCCGCGGCCGTATAGCGGTAGCCCATCAGGGTGAGCATGTTTCGGATATCGCCGTATGTTGGAGAGGTATGCGCGAAATAATGATTGTCGCGCATGTCTTCGGATTTGATGCGTGCGATGCGGCAAAGCTCCGGATCCAGGGTCAGGGCAGGCAGGCCATAGCGCAGGCGGTCAGAATTCAGAAGATTTCCTGCATTCTGCTCTTGCGCGGATACAGAAGCTGATGTATAATGTGCGACGGGAATGGACGCACCCGCTGCCAGCGCGCCTTCAAGAGAACAGGCCAGCAGCATAAGTGCCGTGAGTCCCAAAACGACCCTTTTTGTGAATGTTCTGCATGTGTTTTTCATGGGTATGCCTCCTTT
>DVMG01000222.1 GCA_018715105.1 Candidatus Ventricola intestinavium | reverse complement strand
GGTAGGGGGCAAAGAATCCGAAATTATGAAAAAATCCGCTGAAATTCTATGTAAAAAGCTCCCAAACGCTATATTAGAAATTTTGCCTGGGTATTATCATGGGGACTTAAGTATAAATCACGCTTCGGAATATATTCAGAAAATAGATACATTCATAGCTGAGTGACAATTCCCGGGAATATAAAAAGGGGCATGACAGCCCATCAGCATGTCATGCCCTATGTTTGTTTTCTATCTTTTTATTATCCGTTTAACGGGTACAGTCCGCATCCCTGTCCGGCATCTTTTTGAACTGGGAAAGAATGCTGCGGACGACAACAAACGTCAGAAAGAGGGTAGCCACGTCGGAGACCGGCTGAGCAATCTGAATACCCAGCAGGCCGAACATGCGCGGCAGAATCAGCAGCGCGGGGATGAGGAAAATGCCCTGACGCGCGCTGGAGATGATCGTCGCGCGCACACCATAGCCGATGGACTGCGTAAACATGTTGCTCATGGTGATAAAGCCCCACAGCGGCAGCGTGCAAAGTTGAAGGCGCAGGGCAAGCGTGCCGATGCGGATGACCTCCAGATCATCCCGCCGGAAGAGCATGATGATCTGCCGGGAGAGAAGCATGGCGGTCACGCTGAGCACGAGCAGAAGAACGGTGGTCACCTTCACACAGAAGCGGAAGGCCTCGCGCACGCGGGAATACCGGCCCGCGCCGTAACAAAAGCCGCACACGGGCTGAAACCCCTGGCCAAAGCCGATGACCGACGAATTGATGAACATGACAAACCGGTTGACGATGGACATGGCCGCAATCGCCGCATCGCCATAGGGGCCGGCGGTGACGTTGAGCAGAATGGTGGAAATGCTGGCGATGCCCTGGCGGCCCAGGGAGGGCACGCCGTTATAGAAGATGCGGCCATACATCCGCAGGCCGGGCTTAAAGTTGCTAAAGCGGATGGAAATGGCTTCCGGCCGCGTGTTGCACATGATCAGCAGGATGACGAAGCTGACAAACTGGGAAAACGCGGTGGCAATCGCGGCGCCCGCCGTGCCCATGCCCGCACCGAAGATCAGGATCGGATCCAGCACCATGTTGAGAATGCCGCCCGCCGTAATGCCCACCATGCCGTAGACGGACAGGCCCTCAAAGCGCAGCAGATTGTTCATCACAAAGGAACACATCATGAACGGCATGGCGTAAAAGATATAGGTGGCATAGTCTTTGGCATAGGGAGCGATGGTCTCCGTGGCGCCGAGAAAGCGGACAAGGCCGTCGATATGCCGCAGGCAGAAAAATGCCAGCACGATCCCCACAAGGAACGCGGTAAAGAAGGCCGTAGATGCAAAGCGATTGGCGCGCTCCTCATCCCCGGCGCCCAGTGCCTGACTGACGTTTGTGCCGCTGCCCATGCCGATTGTAAAGGAAATAGCCTGGATAATGGCCATGGCCGAAAAGATGACGCCCACCGCGCCGGAGGCCGATGTGCCGATCTGGCTGACGAAAAACGTATCGGCCATGTTGTAAATGTTGGTGATGAGCATGGAGATGATCGTCGGCACCGCCATCCTGGGAATGACGCGGTTGACCGGATCATGGAGCAGCATCTGGTTGCGCTGCTCGGCAGTTCTTGATTTCATGGACGCTGGATCCCTCTTTTTCTTCGGTTTATGGGTACAGAGTGTGTAAAATATACGTTAAAGAGAATACGACATTCCGTTTAAAATCCCTGCCTGCGGCGGCGCAGTGTATCCGGTAAAAATTTCCACCTGAAATTTCCGCCTGACCTTTGGCGGCAGGGGACGAAAATCTTAATGCGCATGTCTGCGGCCTTCAAAGCAGATAGCCGAGCGCGGAAAGCGAAAAGCTGATGGCCAGGGCAACGGCCACATCGCTGATGTAGTGCTGGCCGGAGAGCACACGCAGCGCCGCGATGAGCGCGCAAAGCGCCAGCATGGCGGCGGTGACCCAAGTAGACGGGAACACATAAACGACAGCGCAGGCGATGGCTGCGGCGCTGGCCGCATGGCGGCTGGGCATGCTCTTGCCTTTGCCAGACCGGTAGGGGCCCACGGGGGATGCTCCGAACCGGTCATAAGGACGCGTCCGGCCGATAGCTGGGCGCAGCACCGTGACAACGCCAAAGCATACAGCGGGGACAAGAAGCGCCCGGAAAATGCGCATATCTCTGCTCAGCATCAGAAAAAGGAGCGCATATAGATAGGCGGCGGCGCACACAAGCGTGGGCGCGCGCAGCGCTTTTGCCCCGCCGGGCAGCCGTACGACAGCAGAGCGGACCCAGCCGGTCATGCGAATATACTGTTCTTTCGTCATGGACAGCCTCCGTTTTTGCGCACGGCTTGACGGCATACCCGCACGCGATTATAATGTTCAAAGAATCAACAAAAAGGGATGAAAACATGCAAAGGACGATGAAAGCCGCCATCTTTGACATGGACGGCACGCTGCTGGATTCCATGCCCAGCTGGCGCAGGCTCAACAGCCTGTTTATCCACAGCCGCGGCATGACGCCCACACCGGAGCAGGAGGATGCGATGTACGGCATGTCCGGCACGAGGGTGGTTTCTTATTTCAAGGAGCAATTCGGCATTGAGAGCGATTTTGCCGAGCTGTGCGCTGAAGCATGCCGGCAGATGGAGCCCCTTTACAGGCAGGGCATGCCGCTCAAACCCGGGGCAGGGGCGTATCTCAAACGCCTGCGCGCCCGTGGAATTGCATGCGTGGTGGCCACGGCTACGCCGGCGCGTTTGGCGCTGACAGCCCTCAACCAGGCGCATCTGGTGAGCGATCTGGATTTCATCTTCAGCACCGATATGATCGGACGGGAGAAGAACGATCCCGCGTTTTTTGGCGCACTCTGCGCACAGATCGGCATACCGCCTCAGGAATGCATCATGTTTGAAGACTCGCTCTATGCCATGCGCGGCGCACAGCGCGCCGGGCTGGGCGTGATCGGCATCACGGACAGCACCAACGAGCATGACCGCGAAAGCATCCGCGAGGTGTGCGATGTGCTGATCGACTCCTTTGACGAGCTCGAGTAGGGCTTTGATCCGCGGGAAAGCACAGGAAATAGAACTTACAGAAAAGGGCAGGGGCAGACGCCCCCGCCTTTTTTTGCCTCATGAGGCTCCGCCCTTTCCGGGCAGAGGGCCTTTTCGAACATTTGGAAAGGGAAAAGCCCTCTGTTCAGGAGAAAAAGCCTTTACAAGATTGCCTGAAGCGTCAGCGCGCAGAGCATCTCACGGGGAAAGGCGCTGAGCGTATGCATGGCCAGCGGGAACAGGGTGCCCTCTCGCTGAAGAAGATAATACAGGCAGGAAATCACCAGCCTGCGGTCAATCTGCGGCGGCGCAAAGAGAACACCCACGCGCCCGCCCAGCAGCGAGCCCAGCATGGATTCCGCCTTTTCAAGCGGCAGCCGGGCGTGCAGCTCGTCTCTCAGGGCACTGAATGTGAGAATCTGCGCGGGATTCACCTCTGCAATCTGCGCGCAGAGCTCACAGGCGCGCAGAAAATAATCAATCTCATCCGCACGGGGAGGAAGCTCTTCCTCAAGCAGAGAAAAGAACGGCGCCGCCGTCTCCTTGCGCGTGATGGCGTTGCCGCGGCGAAGCCCCGCTTCTGTCTGGGTCAGACGGATGACAAAATCCTGCGCGCGGCCAAACAGCGCCTGCGCATCCACCGGATCAAACGAATAGTGGGTTCCGCGCAGCTGGCCGAACGCGCGCATCGTGTCATTGTAGCCGAGCGTGCGGTTGCGCGCGGAAAGCGCGGGATCAAACGTCAACAGGCCGCCCAGAGGATGGGAAGTGCGGATATAGGTCACATTGGGCCTGCGGTCATACTGGCTGTGGGAACGGTGCTTGCCGATGTCCACGGCAATGATATGCCTGGCGCCCGAGCGCACGGCCATTTCCACCGGGGTGTTGTCACAAAAACCGCCGTCGATATAGCGGTCACCGCCGATCGCCTTCATCGGAAAGATGGGAAAACAGGAGGCGCTGGCCACAAGCCAGTCGTTTAAGGAACCGGCCTCCATCTCCTCAATGCGCTTTTCCACCATGGCCATTGAGGGGAAGCGCGTGGCCACAAGCCCCAGGCGCACCGTACTGCGGCGCACCGCTTCCTCCCGCACGGTGCGCTGCATGATGCTCACAAGAGGCGATATATCCACCCCTTTTTGCTGGGCATAGCGGGTGATGAATTCAAGCAGCTTTTCCGGATGGTCAAACAGGTTTTCCACATCATCGGCGATGGAGGCGTTTTCCGCGCTGATGACATCCTTGAGCTGAAGGCTTTCCCACAGGGCCTCAGCGGCCTGCATGTCTCCCTGGGCATACATGGCCGCGTTCAGCGCGCCGACGGATGTGCCATAGACGCTGCCCGCACGGATCCCCAGCTCTTCCAGAGCGGCGATGGCGCCGATCTCATACGCGCCCTTGGCGCCTCCGCCGCCCAGCACAAGCGCCGTTTCCGAAGGAATCAGAGGACGCATCACCCGCGTTCCTCGATCTTTGCCAGATCCACGAGCATCTCCACCGTTTTATCAACGCCCATCAGCGCGGAGTTGATGCACAGGTCATAATTCTGCGCCTTTCCCCACTTCATGTCGGTATAGCGGAAATAGTGGTTGCCGCGCTCCTTGTCCGATGTGGCGATGGCCTTGAGGGCCGCGGGCTCATCCAGCTGATACAGCCGCATGATGCGCTTTACACGCGCTTCCTGCGGCGCATGGATGAACACCTTAATCGTGTTTTCGCGCCCGGCCAGGATGTAATCCGCGCAGCGCCCCACGATCACGGCGCTCTCCCGCGCTGCGATGTCGCGGATAACCTGCGCTTCCGCGATGAAAATGGTGTCGGTCAGGGGCAGATAGGAACCGGAGAAAAAGCCGTTTGAATAGGCCGCCGAAGCGGCGAGATTCTGCATCAGCCCGCTGCGCACACGCTGCTCGTTGTTGGCGATAAACTCATCGCACAGGCCACTCTTCTGGGCGGCGAGAGAGATGATCTTCTTGTCATAAAAACCGATGCCCAGCTGCCTGGCTACGGCTTCGCCGATTTCGCGGCCACCGCTGCCATACTCACGGCCGATGGTGATGATCAAAGGTGTTTTCATACGCATACCCTCCTTGCGTTCAGCCTGAGCCTTTCGGCTGACTCTATTATACCACATTTTGAACAGGGGGAGACATGCTTTTTTGGAAGAAGAAGGGAAGATTCCCCCATGTAAAACGCTTATATAGAGCGGGACAGCGCGAAGATTCATTCTGTATCCGAAGAGAGGAAACAGAGGCATGAAAAATGCCGAAAAGGGAGAACATGAAAATCACGGTGAACTGGGGGAAGAAGACTGTGTCTGCGTGGATTCAAGGGGGATATGCTGCGCTTTATCATCGAGGAATTTGCGGGAGTCACGAGCGTACAGGCGGGTTCCCAGTATGTGGCCGGTCTGAGGGCAGACGGCACAGCCGTCATGGCGGGCACCTGCCAAGCGTACATACGAGGATGGATTTGTCATTTGCCGCGCTTTATGCTAAAATGCTGAGAAGGACGGCAGCGCGCTTTCGGAACGGAGGGAAACCGCTAAGACCAGAGCCGCCGCAGCGCCCGGAGAAATTTCATAGCGGGGGACAGGCTCATGACAATCAGGCTATACGATCAGGATGCGCGGCTGCTTGACTTTACGGCCACGGTGCGCGCCTGCCGGCAGACGGATGGGGGATATCGGGTCGCGCTTGACCGCACGGCTTTTTTTCCAGAGGGCGGCGGCCAGGGGGCCGATCATGGCACGCTTGGCGGCGTGCGCGTGCTGGACGTGCATGACGCGGACGGCGAGGTATGGCATTGGACGGACGGACCGCTGGAGGCCGGCATGCAGGTTCAGGGCCATGTGGACGGCGCGCGCCGCCTGAGCATGATGCAGCAGCACAGCGGCGAGCATATCTTCTCCGGCCTGGTACACAAGCTCTACGGTTATGATAACGTGGGCTTTCATATCGGCTCGGAGGCCGTGACCATGGATTTTAACGGTCCTCTGTCGCAGGAGGATGTGCAGCGCGTTGAAACATTGGCCAACGAGGCGGTATGGGCCAATCTGCCGGTTCAAATCACCCATCCTTCTCCGCAGGAGCGCGAGCACATGGCATACCGCAGCAAGAAAGCGCTCACCGGTGATGTGCGCATCGTTCAGATCCCGGGGGTGGATACGTGCGCATGCTGCGGAACGCACGTCGGGCAGACAGGCAGCGTGGGGCAGATCAAGGTGATCGGCATGCAGAAATACAAAAGCGGCGTGCGGATCTCCATTCTCTGCGGCGTGCGCGCGCTGGCGCAGGAGAATGCCGTTCAGCGGCAGGTGCACCGCGCGGCGGTTGTGCTCTCGGCCCGGCAGGAGGAGGTGGCCGACGCGGTGGACCGCCTTCTGGCAGAGCGGGATGCCCTGCGGGCCCGGTGCGACGCGCTGGGCATGCAGGTTTTCAGCCTGATGGCCGGGCAGGAGGAAGGGCACAGCATACGGGTCGTCGCCTGTGCGGCCCTGCCTGCTTCGCAGGCGCGCAAGGCTGCCGGACAGCTGTGCATCGGCGCGCGGATGGGGCTTGTGCTTGTGCCGCGCGAGGAGGGCTGGAGCTTTGCCTGTTCCTCACAGACGGAGGATGTGCGGCCGGCCACGCGCGCGCTGTGCGAGGCATTTGGCGGACGCGGCGGCGGCCCGCAGGATATGACACAGGGCGTGCTGGGAAAGGCGGATGTGGAAGCAATCCGTGCGGCTCTGGAAAAGGCATAGGCATATTTGGGGCGCTGGGGTTTAGGCTTTTTCCTTTGTTTTACGGACGTGCAGCTGAATTTGATGAAGCACCCTCGTTTTTAACTCCCATGGTATCCGAATGTTTTTCATTTCACTTCTTCGTCTTGAGGTGATGGTTGCTTTTGAAAGTGTTTTTCTAAAATTCTTCATGGATTTTACCTCTCTTGGGTCAAGATTCCCCGATCCATGCGATACACGGTATCACA
>DVMG01000221.1 GCA_018715105.1 Candidatus Ventricola intestinavium | reverse complement strand
GGCAGAAGGACTCGAACCCTCAACAAAGGTTTTGGAGACCCACGTGTTACCATTACACCATACCCCTAAACACTTGTTCAGTATAACATAGCACATTGCCTTTGTCAACAAATTTCGTAAACTTTTTCCCTGATATCTCCGTCAAAGCATAATCTCCTTGAGGATGTCGTGAAACTGTCCGCCGCAGCGCTCCAGCTCCCCCAGCACCGCATCGATGCCCTCCGGTTCATGCATCCAGTTATCCCGCCGGATGGCGGTATCCGAAGCCGGGCAGATGAAGAACTTCGCTTTCGGGTAGAGCGTCTGATAATACATCTTGGCGCGGCGGGCGTGTATGGGCACACAGCAGAGAATCGCACGCCGGATATGCAGATGGGCTTCGTCCGTGCGGCGGCGGGAACAGATGGCATTCTGGTATGTATACGTCGCCTCGTCCTCGCGCAGGATGGCCGTATCCGGCACGCCGTTCTCCATGAGCACATGACGCATAAAAGCCCATTCCGTGTCAAACCGGCCCCCATATTCGCGCGCCCCCGATTTCTGCCCGGCAAACGCCCCCGAGCCGATGGAGTATTTCCCAGAGGGCAGGATCAGCGGCGCGTACCCCTCCCGATACAGCCGTGCGGCCCGTTCGGAAGGCTCCGCATGTCCATTTCCGGGAACAAAGAGAATGTCGGCCGGTTCCGGGGGATCCTCCAGAAAGATAAAGCGCGTAATATCTTCAATCCACTCAAGCATGGTGATCCTCCGCAGGGGCGGGCATCATCAGGCCGCACAGCGTGCCCACACCGTAAACCATATGCACAAGGGGAAAAAGAAACGGCAGGCACAGCGCGCAGAGCAGACACCCGCACGGCTGAAGGACGGCTCCCTGTATGCTGAAATACACGCTGATCACCGCATAAAGCGCCAGCAGTCCCACAAGCGGCCATGCACACCACCCGGCAAGCAGAGACAGAAGCGCCAGCGTGAGAACAAACAGCGCGGGAATCAGGTGGCGCGGCGCAAAGCAGCGCGGCTGGATGTGCATGGTGCGCCCGATCCAGTATCCATTGCCCCATTTCTGTTTGAGCTGGCCCGCAAGTGTGCCGCGCGATGCATGGTAAGAACGGATATCCGGCGAAAAATAAAAGCGGTACCCCGCCATACGCATGCGGTAATGCATGTCATTGTCTTCCGTGCGGCGCAGGCGTTCATCATAAAACCCTACCCGGTCATAAACCGAGCGCCGGTAGAGCGCGTAAGCCAGCGTATCCACATACCGTGCCTCTCCGCTGTTGCGAAACGGAGCTGCGCCGCCGCAGAAACGGGAGGTATCCAGCGCCCGCATCACGGCCTGCCAGGCATTCTCCGGCGCTCCTCCGGCCACATATCCTCCCACGATGTCTTCCCCGCGTTCCAGGGCGTCCAGATTCCTGCGCAGAAAATCTTCCGGTATGCGTGCATGCGCATCCAGGCGGATCACCGCATCGCCCGTGGCCTCCCGCAGCGCCACGTTGATGCCGCTGGCCAGCCACTGCTTCGGGTTTTCCAGTACCTTCACAGAAAACGGCGCGCTCCTTGCAAAATTCCGCATCACCGCCTCGGTCCCGTCGGTAGAACGGCTGTTGACAAGCAGAACCTCCATCTGCTCCGGAGCCAGTGTCTGCCGGAGCAGATCCCCGAGCAGTGCGCCCAGGCTTCGCTCGGCATTAAGCGCCACGACGATAAAGCTGATTTTCATCATTCTTGCATGCACCGTTTCTGACAGGATGAAGGAAGGAAAAGCACCGCGTCACACAGCGGCATAAGCCCGGCTGCGCACGCGATACGTGCAAAGCCCCAGAGGAAATGCGAAAAAGAACAGCTTCTGAGAGACAAAGGCCCGTCCCCGCCCCCGCGCAATCAGAAAGCCCAGCTGCATGGACTGTATCAGCAGGCAAACCGCCCATCCTGCGCCGTGCAGCAAAAGCACGAGCAGCAGACACAGAATATCCAGAGCATAGAACAGGAATTTCTTTTTTTCGTGAAGCATATATGCCTTTGCCTTGCCCTTTGCCGCCGCACAGCGAAATGCCTGTCCCTCTCCCAGCCTGCGCCGGGAAAAAAGCACGCCCAGCACGCCGCGCCCCTCCCGCAGGGTATCGGTGTGCACGATCATCGGCACAGGAATTTCCGCGATCCGGCATCCTGCGTCGTTCAGCCGCGCATGCAGCTCGGCTTCCTCACAGGCAATTGTGTCCGTGGACCAGCCGCCGCAGCCTTCGAGGGCCTCGGCGCGGATCATCAGCGCGCCGCCAAACTCCGGGGCTATGCGTTCCTGCGTGCAGCCATAATAATTCTCTCTGCGCGAAACCACCCGGCCGCCGCGCAGATAGACATCCTCCCGGATGCCGCACACGCCGTCATAACCCCTGGCAGCCATGGCCATCAGCGCGCGCTCGGCAAAACCGGGACACAGGCGCATATCTCCATCCAAAAAGAGCAGGTATTCTCCCCGGGCCTCCCTGGCGCCGACAAACCGCCCTAAGCCGGCGGTTGTCCGCGTCTGCGCAAGCAGATAGCAGCGCGCGCCCATCGCTTTGGCACGCGCCATGCTGTCGTCCGTGGAGCAGGAATCGACGTACAAAACCTCATGCGCGAGCACACTCAGCGCCTCCTGCACGCTTTCAAGGCATGCCGTAAGGCGCTCTCCCTCGTTTTTTCCGATCACGATGACGCTGATCATCCATTCTTCCCTCCCGCCGGCAGATATGGTATAATCAAACGGTGGCCCGGGTATCTTCCCGGCGGCCGGGCGCGAAACAGGACAGGATATCCATATGGATTCATTATCGCACAAAACAGGCCGGTTGACAAGGGCCAATGCGAAGGAGGCCGGACATGCTGCTGAGCATCATCATTCCATTTTATAACGTCGAGGCGTATATCGGCGCCTGTTTGGAGCGTGTAAGCCGCCTGCCGCAGGAGATTTGCGAAGTGCTGCTCGTTGATGACTGCGGGCAGGACCGTTCCGCGGAGATCGCGGCGGAATACTGCCAAAAATACCCGCATTTTCATATCATACAACGCGAAAAAAACGGAGGGTTATCCGCTGCGCGCAACACGGGGATGGCGCAGACCCGCGGCGAATACCTCTATTTCCTTGACAGCGATGATCTGCCGGAGCCTCATGCGCTGCTCACGCTGGCCTCTGCCGCACGCGATCAGCAGCTGGATGTGGCCAAAGCACGCTTTTGTTATTATGACGATGAAACCGGGCGCACGAGCGCCGGTCCCCTGCTGCCGGCCATGGGCCCTCTGCCGGGAGCCGATCTCTTTGCCGCGCAGTGCCGCCGCGGCCTGTATGAGCCTATGGTCTGGCAATGCGTTTTCCGCCGGTCTTTTCTTCTTGAGACCGGCCTGGCCATGCCCGAAGGGCTCCTGTTTGAGGACGAGCTGTTTCAGGCCCCCGCGCTTTTAAAGGCCCGCCGCGCCGCATCCTTTGAGCAGGTTATTCTGCTTTACCGCCAGCGGGAGGGAAGCATCATGGCGTCGTTTGCCAAGAGCAGCCGCTGGTGCTCCAGCTATCTGGAAGTCTGCCGCCGCCTGCATGCGCTGGCCGCTTCACTCGCTCCCGGACGGGCGCGCCGCGCCCTTGACCGGCGGGTGGGGCAGATCGCGCTGAGCGTCGCCAAAAACATACCGGCTTATCATCTGCCGGCGCCCGTTGCATCCCAGGCACGCGCCTTTGTTCATGCTCACAGGCGGGAGCTGGCATCGTATGCGCTGCAAAGCGGGGATCTGCCCGTTGCGGCTCAGGGGCTGCTGCTGAACCTGTCTCCCGCCTTTTTTATGGCCTGTTATACCGCGATTCGCCGGTGAACCGCGGCTTCTCTCCCCTTTTGCGTGAAAAGCCTTTCTTTTCGTTGACACCGCATTTCTTCCGTGCATAAGTTGTAACGGACGCCTAAACGTCCTGCAATCCAATTTCCTGCATGCAGAAAGACACGCAACGAAAGGAGATTTTTCCCATGAACGATTCGATTCAAGCTCTGACTGAGGATCAGACCTGCCCCGCCACCGGTTATCAGTCGGTTTCCGTCTGCGTTCCCGTTACGGTGACGCCTTATGCCAGAACCGGCGCGACCTACACCAAATGCTGCGGCAATCCGGTTGTGACACCCGGCCTCAACACCTGCGGCGGCACCAAAAACGGAACCTGCTCTTTCACCATCAGCCAGGATATCTGTGTGGCCGTGCCGGTTTCCTTCGGCGCAGTCGCATCCGTGGGCGACACGTATGTGGCCTGCAACGGCGCCTCTGCCGACGATATCTGCACCGATTGCGGCAGGGAAATCCCCGGTATTCCGGAAGTCAGCGCGCTTTAAAAGCACAAAAGGGGAACCCCGGCTTGACCGGCGGTTCCCCTTTTTGTTCATCCGATTTCGGCTGCGCCTGCGCTTTTGATTCGCAGGCATCACGCCTCTTCACAGCAGACGGCCTCAATTTTGTCAAGGAGCTCCTGCTTTCCCGTGCCGTCTTCCGCTGAGAAGACGAGCACCTGCCAGGGCTGCACCGACAATGCGCGGCAGATCGGCGCGATGTGCCGCAGGCGCGCCCCCCGGGTAATTTTATCCCCCTTTGTCGCCACGACGGTGAAGGGAATGCCGGCCTGCCTCAAAAACAGGTTCATTTCCCGGTCCTCCGTGCTGGGCTCATGGCGGATATCCACCAGGTGAAACACGTGGCAAAGATCCTGAGTGGTGGCAAAATAATCCTGCATCATCTTTCCCCAGGAGAGTTTTTCCGCCTTGCTCACCTTGGCAAAGCCATAACCTGGCAGATCGATCAAATTGATCTCCCCGTTGACCTGATAGACGTTGATCAGCCGTGTCTTTCCTGGGGTGGAGCTCGTGCGTGCGAGCTTGCTGCGGTTGGTCAACCGGTTGATCATCGAGGATTTGCCCACGTTGCTCTTCCCTGCAAAGGCCACCTCTGGGCAGCCGCGTGTGGCGTAATCCCCATAGTCTTTCATGGACGTAATGAAGTCCGCGCGCTTGACGATCATGCGTTGCTCCTTTTTTTCATGCGTGCAGCGTGGGCTTTACATCCCCGTTTTGCGGGATGACGACCGCGTCTTCTGCCGGCGTGTCCTTTTTTGGATGTTGGCCGTCTCGTTGGCCGCCGGCCCGGGGCCCCGGCTTTTCACAAAGCGCTGTGCAAAGCACCGCATGCACATCCTCCACGGGAAGGATGGTGATGGCGTTTTTCACATTGTCCGGCACATCCTCCAGATCCTTCACATTTTCTCTGGGAATTAGCACGGTGTCAATGCCCGCTCTGTGGGCAGCCAGCAGCTTCTCCTTCAGGCCGCCAATGGGCAGCACGCGGCCCCGAAGCGTGATCTCGCCGGTCATGGCGACGTTCTGGCGAACGGGAATGCCCGTAAGCGCGGAGACAATCGCCGTGGCCATTGTGACGCCGGCGCTCGGTCCATCCTTGGGCACGGCGCCCTCCGGCACATGGATGTGGATGTCCAGCGTCTTATGGAACTCCGGATCAATGCCCAGCTCCGCCGCGTGCGCACGCACATAGGATTTGGCTGCACGCGCGCTCTCCTTCATCACATCGCCGAGGCTTCCCGTGAGCTCCAGCGCACCCGTTCCGGGCATGGTGGTGGTTTCAATCTGGAGGGTATCGCCGCCCACAACCGTATAGGCCAGGCCGTTCACCACGCCAACTTCGGGTTTTTTGCCCGCCTTTTCATAATGATACCGCGGGGTGCCGAGGAACTGCACCAGCTTTTCCTGCGTCACATTCACCGTTTCAATGCCCTCATCGAGCATTTCCACGGCGCTCTTGCGCACAACCTTTCCGATCGTCCTTTGCAGCCGGCGAACCCCCGCTTCCAGCGTATACCCGCGAATGAGGCTGCGCATGACCCGGTCGCTGAGGCGCACGCTCTTCGGCGCAAGGCCATGCTCCCTGATCTGGGCGGGCAGCAGGTGACGTTTGGCGATGTTCAGCTTCTCGTCCTCCGTATAACCGCTGACCTCGATGACCTCCATGCGGTCCAGAAGCGGCCGGGGAATGGTATCCACCGAATTGG
>DVMG01000220.1 GCA_018715105.1 Candidatus Ventricola intestinavium | reverse complement strand
TATATCATTCCTGTCCCACGAAGTCAAGAATTCCCTCTCTTTTAAAAGGATTTCGTTTTTCATCCATTCTTCTTTGCAAAGTAAACAAAACACACGTTTTTAAATCCGTGCGTAAACCGGAATTCCCCTGCATTCCGCTCCTTTTTCCGTCTCTGCGCATGGATGCGCCCATCCTCTGGGCAGGCTATGAAGGCATCATCCGGTTTGGACACAGGGAGGCGTCAAGTCATGCGCATGGCAATCGTCACGGGGGCGTCCAGCGGACTGGGCCGCGCGCTTGTGGATCTGCTTTGTCAGGATCCGGCCTATGAGCAAATCCTTCTCATTGCCCGCCATCCGGAAGAGGGGATCAAACGGGCCGCGCGCTCCTCTACCGCCCTCGTTCCCTTCTGTGCGGATCTGACGGATATCCAGGCCATCGGGCGCCTTGAAGCGCTTCTGGCACAGAGCAGCCCCGATGTCCGGCTGCTCGTCAACTGCGCCGGTTTCGGCAAGATCGGCACATGGGACGGCATCTCTGCGCAGGACAGTGCGCATATGATCGATCTGAATTGCCGCGCTCCGGTTCTGCTCACCCGTGCCGTGCTTCCCTATATGCAGCGCGGCGCGCGGATCCTGAACATCTGCTCAACATCCGCTTTTCAGCCCTTTCCATACCTGAATCTCTATGCTGCCAGCAAATCTTTTCTTTACCGCTATTCACGCGCACTGGGATTTGAGCTGCGCGGCACAGGCATCAGCGTCACGGCCGCATGTCCCTACTGGCTGCGCGACACGGCGTTTATCCCGACCGCGCAGGACACGGCGGACAGCCGCTACATCCGCCATTTTCCTTTCCCTTCTACCGCAGCGCAGGCGGCCAGGCGAATCCTTCTTGACTGCGGCAAACGGCGGGCGGTTTCCACACCGGGATGGATCTGCTCCCTTCACCGCGTCATCGCCAAGGTTACGCCGGATGCCCTGCTGATGCGCCTGTGGAATCTTCTGCGCCGGTTGTGAAGAGCCGGCCTCTTCCGGCCATGAGAATTTTCTCCAGCTGTGCGATATCCAATGGTTTGAGCAGATATCCATCCATTCCCGCCGCAAGCGCAAGCCGTCTTTCCTCCTGTGTTGTGCCGGCAGAAAGCGCGATAATCCGGACGGTTTGTGCATCCCGTCGCCTGGTTTGTCGAATGGCACGCGCCATCTCCGGCCCATCCATTCCCGGCATATGCATGTCCGCCAGAATCAGGGCAAAGGCCCCCTCCCCGCTTTGAGAAAACCGTTTTAAAGCCTCGCAGCCATCTGCAGCCTTTTCAACCTGTGCGCCGCCGCGCTCAAGCTGTGCGGCCGTGATTTCGGCGCTCAGTCCATTATCCTCTGCCAGCAGCACGCGCTTTCCCGCCAAAGGGACAGCGCATGCCCGCTCCCTTTCCACCGGACATCCCGACGCGGGAAGGGACAGGGCGAAGAAAAACCGGCTCCCTTTTTCCGGCTCGCTTTCAACGCTCAGCCTCCCGCCCAGTCTATCCACAATCTCCCGGCTGATGGCCAGCCCGATCCCTGCTCCGTGAAAACTCCCCGCGCCGGCGCCTTCCTCTTTTCTTCCCTGCTCATAGCGGCGGAAGATGCGTTCCCGATCCGCCGGATCGATCCCGCATCCCGTATCTGTAACAGAAAAAACATAGTCTCCGCAGTCCTCCCGGATCGTAAGGCACACGCGTCCTCCTGCGGGCGTCCATTTGACCGCATTGACTGCCAGATTGACGAGCACCTGGCGAAGCCGCGTTTCATCTCCCCAAACCCAGGAATGGCGCACATGGATCTCGGAAGACAAAGAAACGCCCGCGCACTCTGCCTGCGCCTGCACCATGGCGAGCGTGTCTTCCGCCAGACGCACCAGGGACAGAGCGGCATGATGCACCTGAAAGGTTCCCTGCTCCATGCAGCTTCTATCCAGCACCGTGGAGGCGAGCTCCACGGCGCAGCGTGAGACGGCCTGCAGCCTGCGCAGCTCCTCTCCTCTTTCCTCCGGCGCGCGGTTCGTTTGGCACACCAGCCCGCACATTCCGGCAACGGCGCTCAACGCCGTGCGCAGTTCATGGCTCGCCTGTGCGGCATATTCCCGGGCGGCATGTTCCGCCTCCCTTGCGCGCAGCATCTCCCTGCGCATATGCAGACTCCACAGGCAGCCGACCCCCGACACCATCAGCAGGCACGCAAGCAGCATGAACTTCATCCCCTGTATGTTGAAGTCATCCATTCCCGGGCGCAAAGCACCACGCCATAAGCTTCCCTTTTGTGAAAGGAACATGGATTTCATGCCCTTTGTTCGCTATATTCGCCGTATTTCCTTTATTTTCCTTCCAGTTTGGATATTTATATCCAAATTATCTGTTCTTTTCCCTTTCTCCTCCTCTCCTCCGGCGCAGACCCTCTCAGCAAATTCTTTTTGCCAAGATTGCACGCATGCCGCGCGCATGCTGCGTTTTCGACTATTCTCTCAAATCCTCCAGCGTCTTTTTGCTCAGTCTCTTTTTCACGTGGCGTGTGGGATCAAAGCCGCATACCGCCGCATAGCGGCATGTCTGGCAGGCGGTAAACACCCCTCTCTGCGCGGGCACATGCGCGATGATGCCCGCATAGGCCCCGGCCGCCAACTCGGCGGCCTTTTTTTCCGCAAAGCCGATCATGGATTGCATTCCTTCCTCATCGACCATCGCGGCCGCATATCGGCCGTTGGGCTTTCCCTCCCGGGTGACCATGGCCGCATGGTATTCATCCTGTGCCCTCAGGATCTGCACATCCGAAAGGGAGATTCCGGCCAAGGACAGCTTTTGGGCGATCTGCCGTTCAATCTCCTCCCGGATGCGGGATTCGCTTCGGATCATCGGATCCGCGATGCGGCAATAGAAGAATCCTCCCGCATGGGATCCCGGTATCTGCGCCAAGGCCGCCGCGAGATACAGGAGCAGCTGCAGCTGAAGACCCCCATAGACCATCGTCGGATCAAACCTTTGGCCGCCGCTCTTGTAATCCACAATGCGGATGACCTTCTCTTCTGCATCCAGCACATCGACCCGGTCAATTCTCCCCTGCAGGTAGACGAATGTGCCATCTGGGAGCTCCAGCATGATGGGCGCGATGCCGTTTTGCCCAAAGACGAGCTCGGTGCACAGAGGCCTGAACCGGCTTCCCGCATATTGGGAAACCATGTTTCGCGCCGTTCTGCGCGCCGTTTTGCCAATCCGCCTTGCCACCGCGTCGCCGCGTGCGCTCGAGCCAAGAGGCGAGGCGCGCCATTTCTCTATCAGAGGGGCGATAGCCTCATCCATGAGCCTGTCGCATACATCCGGCTCCACCTGGGGAAATTCGGGCAGGGCTGTGACCGCGCGGGTGAAGCGGTCCGCCGCCTCATGGTAAAGCGTGCCCAGTTCAGCCCGATCCACGCCTGCCTCCTTCTCCTCCTGCGGCGCCAGGCCGTAGCGGATGAAGTGCCGATAGGGACACTGGGCGAATGTTTCCAGCCGGGATACGCTGATCACAGGCCGTCCATAGAGCCTGCGCGCCTGCGCGGACTCAAGCCGCCTTTCCGGCTCGGAACCCAGATTTTCCGTGATCATCCGAAGGGATGCCATTCCTTCCTCATCCCCTGCAAGGGCGGCATAGGCCGCGTCGTATTCGGGCGCCCACTCACGCCGCCCATCCGCCGCGTCAGAGAGATAGACGGAAAGCGCCTCAAGCGCCGGTTCCCGGGCGCAGAGCATGGCGATTTCCTCCTCTTCCGCCATGCCCCCCTGAACCGGCATTTCCGGAAAGATCCTGCGCAATGCCTGCACGGCCGTCCCCTCCCGCAGCGCCCTCCCCGTCTCATCCGCCAGTGCATAGGAAACGATCACGCGCCTGCTTGCCCCCGAAAGCGCTTTGAGCTCGTCCAGATGTGCGAGCGCCGCGCGCTCTGAGGGACGCATGCCCAGATAGGCTCCCGTGATGCGCTCCGCCTCTTCCTGTTCATCCGGGGACAGCAGACCGCCGTCCGCGGCGGCCTGCATGTCGTTCATGCCCAGGGCCCACAAGGTTTTGATCGGCCCCATGCGGACATTGCCGATTTCGCCGCAGATCACCGCGCCGTCGGCCGGAGGAAGGGCGGACAGCTCCAGGGCCGATAATCCGCTTTCAAGCAGCGTCATCGCAAGCCGGACCGGCACATGCCTCTCCCCCAGCAGCGTGTGCATCTGATCCAGCGTTTCCATGAGCGCGGCCCAGACCTGTGCGCAGTCCTGTGCCTCCGAAGCCAGCCCGTTTTCTTCGAGTTCCACGCGCATGGCTTCCAGGGTTTCAAGCGCGTGCACATCGCCCAGCAGGTTTACAATCGCAGCCAGCATGTCGTCCGGCCGTTCTGCGGATGCGAGGACGCGTTCAAACGCCTGAAGCGGCCCGGCTACCTTTTCCCGGATCTGATTCAGCTTCTCAAGCGCTTCCTCCGTGCCTTCCCGGATATATGAAAACGGTCTTGTAAACGCTCCCGGACGGATATCCAGGGTTTCACAGTATGTGCAGAGCGAGTCGATTTCTTCCTGTGCCAATCCCATCATGCCGGACTGCGCGCAATCCACGATATCACTGGTGCGCCAGCCGCCGGCTACGACCGCCAGTGCGCTCAGCACAAACCTGCAAAGCGGGTGCGCGCTGGCGGGCCGTTTTTCCGCGATATACGGCGTCAGCCCATAGGCTGGCAGAATGCTCGCCAGAAGGGGCGCATAGCCGCTTCCCTTTGGATATACAACCGCCATCTCCGTGCTGTCCTCTCCCGCCATCGCGAGCGTGCGCATGCGGGCCGCCGCCAGATGCACTTCCCGGCGCATGCTGCTTGCCGTTCGCAGCTCCACACACCCGGGCGCCTTCTCAAAGGGTTTTCCGCCAAGCGCAAACAGATTCTGCTCCAGAAAGCGGATCTCCTCCGGCGCTTCCAGTTCTCCGGTTATCCGCTCTTCTGCGACGGGGATTCCCCTTTCCCGGGCGAGTGCGCGAAGCCGCTCCAGGCTGAAATTCACCGGCGCGAAGAGCCTTCCATCGGCCGCCGAGTTTTCATCGGTTTCCACGGCAAGCGTTACGCTTTTAGCCAGCCCTGCCATGTGTATCAGCTCGGCCGCAAACGCCGGCGTAATCATATCAAAGCCGTAGACAAAAACACGTTGCCCTTCCAAAACGCCCGAGCGCCGCATGCGCGCACACATTTCGCGCGCCGCATCTTCGGCATCGGCCAGCTCGCCCTGCATGCGCTCCTCATAGGCCGCATAGATTTTCGCCGCATCCCTGATCTTTTTGGACAGACCGCTCCTGGGATCCATCCTTTCGGCGGCCAGCGCGACCTCCTGGGCCGTCATCCCGCTTCTTTTAAACGATGCGATGAGCGGCGACATTTTCCCGGCCAGTCCGCCGTTTCCATGGCGTGCCGCGCTTTGATAGGTGGACAGGCTTTCCTTTTCCTGCTCGATTACATCGCTGAGCACCATCCGTTTTCCGCGCTCGTCAAACAGCACGTGTTCGGGCTGCCCCGCCCGCTCAAACACGCGCCCCTGCAGCCTGCCGGGCGACAGCACGTCGATCAGGAACGATCCCTTCTGATTCAGGCCTGTCATCACGTCAATTTCTGCCTGAAGCGTGTATTGCGAGGGAACCAGCATCATGCATGCCTCGCCCGACGCTACCGCCCGGCCGATTCGGCGCACGCATTCTTTCAGCAGCCGGTGCGGCCTGCCCGTTATGATCTGCATAAACGTGTTTTCCCCCTGAATGTTTCACGTGAAACACTTTTCCGGGCTTCCGATTGTTTCACGTGAAACATCCTTCCATCAAAGCAAAATTGTTTCACGTGAAACAGGGCAAGCCCTTGCACAACGCAAGCCTTTTGGATAAAATTATAGCATAGACAAGATGCTTTTTCAATCGAGGCACATGCGCCAAGAGAAGGAGGCCCCATGCTGATTGCGCTCATCGCAGACGTGCACGCAAATATCCTCGCCCTGGAAGCCGTCCTCAAATCCATCCGGCAAAAAAGGCCGGACAAAATCCTCTCGCTCGGCGATCAGGTGAATCTGGGGCCCTGCCCACGCGAAACGCTCGATCTGCTCAAAGCGGAGAATGTTCACTGCCTGCATGGCAATCATGAACGCTACATCCTCTCCGCCATGCAGGGCGACCCCGCCTATTCGGGCGCAAACTTCGCGTCGCTGCGCTATAACGCCTCCTTCCTTCAGGAGCAGGACATCCGGTTTGAAAAAACCTATCAGCTGGACGGGATTACGTTTTGCCACGCCCTGCCGGAGGACGACCGCTTTCCGGTCAACGATCCCAGTCGGGCGCTCCCGCTGCTGCGTGAAATGCGTTTTGACTCGCCCACACACATCCTCTGCGGACACGGGCACAATCCGATACACTACCAGCTTCCCGGGCTGAGACTGGATGGAATCGGAAGCCTGGGCTGCATGGACGAGGGAACGTCCGGCACCTCCACATACACGCTTCTCCTCCTGGAAGGAAAAGAGGCCGTGCTCATGCCCTATTCGGTGCACTACGACGTCCGTCCCCTGCGCGAGCGCTTTCTCTCCTCTGGAATGGCGGAATTCTGCCCGATCATGGCGCATATCATCTGCCTGCAGATGACGTACAATCGGGACTTTCTGGTTGGCTTTGTCACGCTGGCCGGCAGGATCGCCGCCTCAAAAGGCGAAGCCAGCATCAGCCCACAGACATGGCAGCAGGCGGACGCACGGTTTCCCTGGCCGGATGGAATCGGAACCAGCGCGTTTTGGAAAAGGGATGCAGGCGGCGTCACGACATGACCTTTTCCTCAAAGGCCGCCCGGCGGCGGATATCCTGCATCAGAAGATCGAACTGCGCGGGATCCAGGGACTGCGCTCCGTCGCACAGCGCGCACGATGGATTGTTGTGAACCTCGATCATGAGGCCATCCGCGCCGGCGGCAACCGCTGTGCGGGCGAGCGGCTTCACCATCCAGGCGATACCGGCCGCATGCGACGGGTCAATCAGAACCGGGAGGTGGGATTTCTCCTTGATCACCGGCACGGCCGAGATGTCCAGATTGTTTCGAATCATCTTCTCAAACGTGCGGATGCCGCGCTCACAGAGAATCACATTGGGATTCCCGCCGGCCAAGACATATTCGGCGCTCATGAGCAGTTCCTCAATCGTCGCAGACAGGCCGCGCTTGAGAAGAACCGGCTTTCGAGAATGGCCCAGAGCCTTTAAAAGCCGGAAATTCTGCATGTTGCGCGCGCCAACCTGAATGATGTCCACATCGGCAAAGTCATCCAGCTGCGTCTCGCTCATGATCTCCGTGACAATGGGCAACCCCGTGATGCGCCTTGCCTCCAGCAGAAGGCGAAGCCCTTCGTTTTCAAGGCCCTGAAAGGAATAGGGGGATGTGCGCGGCTTGAATGCGCCTCCACGCAGGCATGTTGCGCCGCTCGCCTTTACCGCGCTGGCGACCTGAAGCAGCTGCTCCTCGCTCTCCACGGAACAGGGGCCGGCGATGACGCAGAATGCGCCCTCCCCGATCCGCCTGCCCGAAACGGTCACCTGCGTATCCTGTGGATGAAAACGCCTGTTGGCCAGCTTATACGGCTCGGAGACCCGCCTGACATCCGCAACAATGTCGCTGGCACGAAGCCAGTCCACATCCACATGAGCGGTGTCGCCCACAAGTCCCAGGATCGTCTCCGTCGTGCCCTGGCTGTAATGAATGTCCACGCCAAGCCGCTTGATCTGCTCCATCAGCGCGCTCACACGCCCCGCCTCTGCCTGGGGTTTCAAAATCACAATCATGAAAGCAACCTCCTCCGTCGATATCCGCGCGGAACGAAAAAAGAAAGCAGCCCTTCCAAAGACGGGCTGCTTTTGATAATCAGCGCTTTCCCTATGCCGCGCAGCGCAAACAGCCCGTATCCCCATTCTCATACAGGCAGACGCAATAAGCATAGAAAAAAGAAACGCACATGTTTTTTCCCTCCGCATTGATCGCTGAAAATAGGATACAATGTTTTTGACATTTTGTCAACCCATATGATC
>DVMG01000219.1 GCA_018715105.1 Candidatus Ventricola intestinavium | reverse complement strand
GCTCAGTTGGTAGAGCACCTGACTCTTAATCAGGGTGCCCAGGGTTCGAGCCCCTGAAGGTGCACCATTGTTTGTCTGAAAACGTCGGTTTTCAGACTTTTTTCTTGTCTGTTTTGCTTGCAAATCCATTTCAAAGCAACCGGCATGATGTCCGCTGCTCCCCGGCAAAATGCCGTCAATCCTGCGGCCCGCCGCCCGATGCCAAAGCTGTGAAAAAAGGCTTCCGTCCCAAAAGGCCCAAAAGGGAGCGGCAAGCGCAGCGCGCCCATGCCTAGAATACGGGCGGCGCGCTGCGCTTGCGGAGGGGAAAGGAGCGGGTTTATGCATCCGCCTTCTTCCAACGGCGCAGCGTGGGAAGATAGGCGGCCAGCCGCGTGCGTGCGGTTGCTTCATCCGGGTGAAGGCCCAGCTTCACCTCCAGCGGAGCGCAGAAACGAATCATCTCTTCAAGTGTGCCCGTCATGTTCTCTTCGCCCTTTGGGCAGCAGTAGATGCAGTATTCCGGGTTTTCACGGCCGTCTGCGTGCCTGCCGTACTGATCGGGGGAATGCATGGGCATGCCGCAGCTCTGGCAGACGGGCGTGTTCGCGAATTCGGGGGCGGGGATCGGGGTGTTCATAGCAAAACCTCCTGTTGTCCTTTTATTCCTCCTGATGAAGGAGGTTGATAGAAGGATAGCACGCAGATCCTGACAACAGGATGTCATGTTTTATAGAGGGCAAGCATTTTTTTGAGTTTGATGACTAGTTCCTCGCGCAGCGTGTCCGGCTCAAGAACATGCGCGTGCTCGCCATAGGAAAGGATCAGAGAAACCGTCCATGCCCCGGGAGGAAAGGCCGCGCGGATGAGATAGTCGCCGTCTTCAAGCGGCGTAATCTCCTCCTCCTCAAAGTCGTCCCAAACGCGGTACCCCATGCAGCCATCCACGCGCAGCACAAAGGGGTACATCTCGGGCGGGCAGGACGGAGGAAAAGGGGCCGGGAGGGCGCTTTCCGCCTCCGGGGAAAAATCCCCGGCGGCGATGGCCGCACGCTTGATGCGGGTGAGCTTGAAGGTGCGCCCCGCGTGCCGTGTCGTGCAATAGGCCGCCAGATACCATGCGCAGCCCTTGAACACGAGCTGAAGCGGGCAGACAAGCCTGTGCGTGCACGCGCCGGATTCGGCGTAGTAATCAAATTCAAGCATGCGGCGGGAGAGAATGGCTTCCCGCAGGGTGGATAGCAGCGCATCCCGCCGGCCGCTCCAGTCCGAAAAGTCAATCCGCACCCATTCCTCCGGCGGAGTCCCGAAGAATGCGCGCAGTTTGCGCAGCGTGCTTTCCCGGGCTGCACCGGCCTGCGCCATGGCTTCAAGCGAGGAAAGAATCTCCCGTCGCTCCCCTTCGCTGAGGACGGATTTGTTCAGCTTGTATGTGGGCAGGATGGCGAAGCCGCCGTCCCGTCCGCGCTCGGCATAGAGGGGCACACCCGCCTCGCATAGCGCCTGCGCGTCCCGGTATACCGTGCGCACGCTGACCCCCAGACGCCGGGCCAGCTCCCCGGCGGGGACACGTTTGTTTTCAAGCAGAATATAGAGCATTTCAAACAGACGGCTGACCTGCAAGCGCATTCCCTCCCAAGCATATCCGGATGAGACAAGCGTAACACAGGCTGCGGCGTTTTGCAAGACGCATGGCCCCTTGCGCCGCCCGTGCGCCGGCGGTATAATGAATAAACACACTGGATCGTGCGGCAGGTTCGCCGCAATGCGCAGGCCATGGGCCGCTGGACAGGGGAGGAAACCGAATTGCCGTTTTGCCAGGTCATTGTGGATATCGCGCACGAGGATGTGGATCACGTATTCACCTACCGCGTGCCCAGGGGGATGGCGCTGTGCCCCGGCATGCGCGTGCATGTGCCCTTTGGAAGAATCCGCCGGGTGGAAGGAATTGTGGTGGAAATGGTGGAGGACTGCGGCCTGCCGCCCGAACGGATCCGGGATGTGACCGACACGCTGGAGGATTATCCCGCGGTGCTGCCTTCTCTTCTCACCCTGGCCAGGAAGATCAAAGAGACATCTTTCTGCACGCTGGCGCAGGCGCTGCGGCTCATGTTCCCGGCGCAGATGCGCGGCGAGCGCGTGAGCAACAGGACACAGGAAATCGCCGTGCTGACGGTGGAGCCCGCCGTGCGCGCGCAGGTGCTCGCGGCTCAACAACGCGCGCCGAAACGCGCGGCCGTTCTGCGCGCGCTGATGGAGGAACCATCCGGCGAGCTGCCCTGGGAGACGATCCGGGAGCGGCTGGGGGACTGCCGGCCCATGCTGAACATGCTGGCCAGGCAGGGTTTTGTGCGGCTTGAAAGGCGGGAGGTGCTGCGCAGGCCCTACGGCGCGATGGAACGCCTTTCCGGCCAGGATCCGGAGCTGACCGCCCAGCAGCGGGAAGTGCTTGGCAGCCTTCTTCCCGCCGTAGAGCGGGGAAGCGGCGCGTTTTTACTCTATGGGGTCACGGGAAGCGGCAAGACCGAGGTGTTTATCCGCGCGGTGAGGCGGGCCGCCCAGCTTGGCAAAACGGCCATCGTGCTTGTGCCGGAAATCGCGCTGACCCCTCAGATGGTCATGTGGTTCCGTTCGCGCTTTGGCGAGGACGCAGCCGTGCTGCATTCCCGCCTTTCTCCCGGCGAGCGGTATGACGAGTGGCGGCGCATCCGCCGGGGAGAGGTGCGCGTGGTCATTGGCGCGCGTTCGGCCGTCTTTGCGCCGCTTGAGAACGTGGGCCTTGTGATCATCGACGAGGAGCACGAGCAAAGCTATCTTTCCGACGCCGCCCCGCGTTATGACGCGCGGGAGGTCGCGCGGATGCGCTGTCGGGAGGAGGGGGCGGTGCTTCTGCTGGCCAGCGCCACGCCCAGCATGCGTTCCTTTGCCATGGCCGGGCGCGGGGATCTGACGCTGCTTGAAATGCCCAGCCGCGTGAAAAACAGGCCGATGCCGGATGTGCATGTGATCGACATGCGCGAGGAACTGGGGCGCGGCAACCGCTCCGTGTTTTCCGGCGCGCTGCTCACGGGGCTGAAAAAATGCCTGGATGCGGGCCGGCAGGCCATCTTGTTTGTCAACCGGCGCGGATACGCCACGTTTGTTTCCTGCCGCAGCTGCGGGTATGTGGTCACATGCAGCCAGTGCGATGTGTCGATGACCTATCACAGCGGGGAAAATGTCCTGCGCTGCCATTACTGCGGGCAGGAGGTGCCCGTGCCGCGTGTGTGCCCGCAGTGCGGCAGCGCATACATCAAGTACTTCGGCGTGGGCACACAGCGTGTGGAAGAGGAGGTGCGCCGGTTTTTCCCCGATGTGCCGACCCTGCGCATGGACAATGACACCACCCGCACACGGGATGCCCATGCCACGCTGATCGAGCGTTTCCGGCGCGGCGAGGCGCGCGTGATGATCGGGACGCAGATGATCGCCAAGGGGCTGGATTTTCCGAATGTGACGATGGTGGGCATTGTGGCGGCGGATGCAATGCTGTCCCTGCCGGATTACCGCGCTGCCGAGCGCGCATTCCAGCTGCTCACCCAGGTAGCGGGCCGCGCCGGGCGGGCGCAGGCGCCCGGCGAGGTTTTCCTGCAGACATACGATCCGGGAAATTATGCTGTTCAGGCGGCCAGCCGTCAGGATTACCGCGCTTTTTTTGAACAGGAGATGGCGCGGCGCAGGCGGGCGCTCTTTCCGCCTTACACGCTGATCGCACGACTGCTCTATGAAGCGGAGGAAGAAGAGGATGCCCGCCGGGAGGCGGAGGCCGCCATGCGCCAGATGGAGGCCTTTTTCGAGCGGCGCGGCTATCTGCGCAAGTATGTGGTCGCTTTGCGCGTAATGGCCTGCCCGGTCAAGCGCATTCGGGGAAAAAGCCGATGGCAGGTGACGCTCAAGATCGTCGACCAGCCCGTCTGCCAGGAGGCGGTGAAGAAGATGAGCGAAATCGCGCAGACCCCGCTGGAGGGATGCCTGTGCCTGTGCCAGGTCAATCCATCGAGCATGATGTAGGCCCGGCGGGCACTCCGAAAGAGAAAAACACATGGGAAAGGGTGCCGGATACCGCGGCCGTCCGTGCGCGGGGAGCAAGATCTTTTGCGGCAGCATGCAGCAGGATATGAAGCGAGGGGTCTTCCGGGGCCAGGCAGGCGCTGAGTGTGTCGGCTGCCTGGGTAAAAAGGCGAAGCACCTGCCCCTGTGTCATGCGCTGCATCAGCAAAACCAAGGAGCGGCGCTGTTCGTCCGTGAGATAGAGACGGCGTGGATTGTCCTGAAGCACTGTCAGCGCCAAGGCGTTTTCTGCGGCGGGACGGGTAATATTCAGCGGAAGATCGCGCCATCGGGAAGACATGCCGTCAAGCAGAGAAAGACAGCGATGCTGCGCGAAGCAGGATGTCAGGCGGATTTCTGTTGCGAGCTCGTCCATATAGGCGAGTGCATAGTCGACGCCCAGCAGCGTTTCGGGCACGGGAGAGATCAGGGGATAGACAATTTCCCCCGGTATACGATGAGCAAAAAAACGCATGTCATAGCGGTCAAGAAGGAAGAGAAGGCTGGAAAGCGTGTGCCTGAGCGCAGCGTTGCCCATATCCGGCACACACTGGCACAGCTGGCGAATGGTCCTGCGCGCCTGACGGACGCGCTGCTCCAGGCGCTTTTTTCCCTCGCTATAGAGGGAAAAAAGGTTTTTGCCTACAAAGGGTTTGAGCAGCGCCGGATCGCCGGACGGATTGATGCCGAGCGTGTAACACAGAGATGCCATCAATTCCTCAAGCGTCTCTTGAGGAAGACTGGTGCTTGCATGGAGCGTGTAGCGCCGGGCCTGTTCGCGAAGAAGAGCCATCAGATCGGCTTTCAGCACAGCGACCTGTGTGTCGGTCAGGGCCGAGGAAGCCGGCAGATTCCCGTCATGGATTTTCACAAGCGTCTTCCTGTTCATCGGGTGTGCCCAGCGCCGCGTGCATGAGCGCATGGCTGTCCAAGGCGGCTAATGCATGAAGGGAACCACCGCAGGGGCCGTCAAAGAGCGTGGTCATGGCATAAATCAGTTCTTCATCCGAAAGTGCATCCCGTGTCTCATTTTTAAACGCGTAAAACAGATCACACAGTCTTCCAAGCGTTTGGGGCCATTCGCGCGGCTCTATGTAGGAAGACGATGCAAACGCCCTGGCCAGACGGGGCAACGCACCGCCGTCAAAATCTACGCGGCCACAGCGCATGAGGGATTCTTCCTGCTCGCGTATCAGCATGGATGCCTGCTCGGGCGTAAGGGACAGACCGTAGGATTGCGTATACGCATTGAGAAGCAGCAGGTGTTCTTTCCGTGGTGCGGGGAACAGGGAATTGGACATGGTTTTCACCTCCTGATGTGGTTATACACCCATCCGGCGTGCGGGAAAAGACTTGACTTTTTCGCGGTTTTATGGTAATATAAAATCAGGAAAAAAGAAAAAGTTTTTGCCTGGAGCGCGCGGACTCCGGGC
>DVMG01000218.1 GCA_018715105.1 Candidatus Ventricola intestinavium | reverse complement strand
ATCTGGAGCGGTAGACGAGATTCGGACTCGCGACATCCACCTTGGCAAGGTGGCACTCTACCACTGAGCTACTACCGCAACGCTCACTTGCTGTGCCATTATACCGCACCGCCCAGAACCTGTCAACCTGTTTTTGGGCAAAAGAGGAAATCCTCCCGCGCGCCTTTCCATGGCAAATCAGACGAAAATTGTCAGAATAGCACGACGGATGCGGCGTCAAAATAGAGCTGAACCGAATGGAGGTGAAAAAAAGATGGCGAACAATTCTAGCGGCAGCAACCAGATCAATGTGCCCCAGGCCCGCGACGCACTCAACAACATGAAGTATGAGATTGCCCGTGAGCTGGGTGTCAACCTCAAGCAGGGCTACAACGGCGACCTGACCTCCCGTGAAGCCGGCTACGTCGGCGGTTACATGGTCAAGCGCCTCATCGAGCAGGCCGAGCATCAGATGGCCGGCCAGCAGAACTGGTAATCCGTTCAACCGGACGAGCCGCCGCATCCACTGCTGTTTTCCCGCCGCAGGCGGAAAACGCGGCGCCGCCCGAGGGCGTGCCCCAGGGTGCATCCGCGGCTCACAGCAAGGAAAGGAGATTCGATCGACATGTATCAGAATCAGAACCAGAATCCGACTCAGCAGGGATCCTTTGGCACACAGGCCCCGAACATCGGAAACCAGCAGAACGCTCAGAACGCCAACTCTTCCCGCAGCGGCCGTGCCGTCGTGCCGGAGGCCAAGGGCGCTCTCAACCAGATGAAGTATGAAATCGCCAGCGAGCTGGGCATCAACCTCAAGCAGGGCTATAACGGCGACCTGCCCTCCCGTCAGGCCGGCTACATCGGCGGCTACATGACCAAGAGGCTGATTGAGCAGGCCGAGCGCTCCATGAGCGGCAAGGCGTAAGCCATCCATCGCCGCAAAGTTCAAAAGCAATCCGAATCACCGGATGGGGTTGCCTCCCATGGCCCATGCCAAAGAGGCAGCCCTTTTTAGCATAACAAACCGGCATGCCGCCGGCCGCAGTTGGTTGACATACGCATTGCTTTCATTCGGGACGGGCGCTGCTTTTTCAGGGATTGGGAGAATCTTTTCTTCCCTTTCGGGGAAGAAAAGCGTTTTGTCAACAAAATAAAACCGGCATGATGCCGATTGCATGCCCGACCCCATGCTGTCACCCGGCGCCCCGGCGCCCGAGACCGAAGCATGGCAGGCGAATTTGCATAACGAAAGCCCCTCGCAGGGCGAAGGACTTTCATCATGCAAAAAGCCCGAAAACGTTCGTTTTCAGGCAAATTGTGGTGCACCTTCAGGGGCTCGAACCCTGGGCACCCTGATTAAGAGTCAGGTGCTCTACCAACTGAGCTAAAGGTGCATCCTGGAGCGGGTGATGGGAATCGAACCCACGTAGCCAGCTTGGAAGGCTGGAACTCTACCATTGAGCTACACCCGCATATTGGAGCGGTAGACGAGATTCGGACTCGCGACATCCACCTTGGCAAGGTGGCACTCTACCACTGAGCTACTACCGCATAAATTGGTGCGGGTGAAGAGACTCGAACTCATACGCCGTAAGACAACAGATCCTAAATCTGCCGCGTCTGCCATTCCGCCACACCCGCTCGGTTCCCCGAAAATGGTGATCCATTGGGGATTCGAACCCCAGGCACCCTGATTAAAAGTCAGGTGCTCTACCAGCTGAGCTAATGGATCAAATGGCTGGGGTGGCAGGATTCGAACCTTGCGAATGCGGGAGTCAAAGTCCCGTGCCTTGCCGCTTGGCGACACCCCAACGTTCCTGCAAGAACAGCAGAAAAAGTGGGGTGAGTAGTGGGGTTCGAACCCACGACCTCCAGGGCCACAACCTGGCACTCTAACCAACTGAGCTATACCCACCACAATGGCGCGCCTGGAGGGGCTCGAACCCACGGCCCACGGCTTAGAAGGCCGTTGCTCTATCCAACTGAGCTACAGGCGCACGTTCGCTATTCTCCCGCGCTGCGGCGTTCCCGCTGACGAATATTGATTATACAGGAACCCCTCGTTTCTGTCAAGCGGTTTTTAGCACTTTTTTCAATTTGTATTCCTTTTGTGTTCCTTTTTATCCCACATTCCCGTCACAGGCGCACATCCAGGACGCGAACGCGTTCCCCCTCCATCTCCAGCACGCTGGCGCGGGCGCGTCCTCCCCGGCAATCGTTGCCCGCCGATCCCGGATTCAGCAGCAGCACCCCCTGTGCATACTCGCAAAGCGGCTGATGCGTATGGCCAAAGAGCGCAATCTGCGCCCCCTGTTCCCGGGCGCGCAGGGCCAGCGTCATGGGGCTTGGGCACCGGTGGCCATGCTCCATCCAGATACGCTTTCCTCCCAGCTCAATGAGCAGATGGTCGGGCAAACGGGAAGCCAGGTCATTGTTGCCGCGCACGGCATAGAGAACCGGGCCGCCAGGCCTGTCTGCAAGCTGCGTGCGCAGATAATCCGCATCGGACGCCACATCCCCCAGGAAGCATACGGCGTGAAGAGGACCCATTTTTGCGAGCAGCTGCGCCAGCGCCGCGCAATCCCCATGGCTGTCTGAAAAAACCCCGACGCGCGTCATGCCTGCCCCTCCTCTTCCAGAGCGGCCAGCACGGCTTCAATGCCGCGCCGGCGATGGCTGATCGCATTTTTGACCTGCGGAGAAATTTCCGCAAATGTCTCTCCTGTTTCGCACAGAAAAAGGGGATCATAGCCAAATCCGCCGTTTCCCCTGCGCTCGGTGAGGATTTCTCCCTCGCATACGCCGCGCCGCACGACCGGCATCCTTCCCGGCCGCACCAGCGCAATGGCCGCCACATAGCGGGCTGTGCGCGGCGCCGGAACGCCCAAGAGATTGTGAAGCAGCCGGTCGTTATTGGCCTCGTCATCGCCGTGGCGTCCGCAGTAGCGCGCGCTGTAGATCCCCGGCGCGCCGCCGAGCGCATCCACTTCCAGTCCGCTGTCATCCGCAATGGCGGCGCATCCGCTGGCATCCATCACGTATTGCGCTTTGATGAGCGCGTTTTCCTCAAACGTCGAACCGTTTTCTTCGATATCCACATCCATTCCCGCATCCCGCATGGAGACAATTTCAAAGCGTTTTCCCAGAATCGCGGCAAATTCGCGCACCTTATGGGGGTTGTTGCTCGCCACAATCAGCCGTGGCCGTGTGTTGTGCGGATCACGCATCGCCCTTTTCCCTTCCTCCATTCTGTTGGCCCGGCATCCTCCGGGCCATCCAGCCTTTGTTTTGATTTCCAAGCCTTATTATACCCGCTCGGCCCGCCTCTGTAAAGAAAAAGAGCCGTAACGCGAATGCCGCGTCCGGCCCGTGCGATGGACAATTCCCTGCCGTTGGTTTTCTGCGAATCTTCTGCCTCCACGGGAATCATGGAGCTTCAGGCCCCATGGCACTCCTCTTTTTGAAAAAACGTTCTTTCTCCCCGGCCGTCCCCGCAAATCAGCCGCTTCCTTTTGCCCGCCTCACTCGATCATCATCACTTCCGGATAGCTGTTTTCCACCTCCGAAGCCACGTTTGCAAACGTGGGCGTATCCTCAACGGGCATCTGATAGGGCTCGCCGTCCACCAGAATCTTGACCTTTTTGATGCCCGGATAGCGTGTGCAGGTCATCATCAGCGCGCGCATGGCCTGCACCCCTCCGTCGCTCTGCTCCGCAATCTGGGTGAAGTCCTTGCTGAAATTGATCGTGACCACCCCGTTTTCCACGTTGACGCCCAGCAGCTGCACGGTATCGGGCAGCGGGGTTTCCAGCCCGCTGTCCGCTTTCGGGCCGCGCAGGAATTCAAACACCGCTGTCGCCACATCGTCGTTTTCATAGACGGTGCGCGATACGGGGACAAGCAGCCGTCCATCCTGAGCGGGGAAATACACCTGCACCTCGCTCTGGTTGGCAAATGTTTCCACCACCTCTTCTTCCTGATTGAGGCCCACGCGGGTGTAGGATCCCGATATATCCGTGCCGTGGGTCAGGGTCTGCCGCGCCTGCCCATTCACCAGGAAGCTGACATCCTCGACCGTGTCAAATTCCGTCAGCGCCCAGACGATGGCCGTGCGCATGTTTTCCTCCTGCTCCCTGTCGTTTGCATCCAGCACCTGGCTGCTCATATCCACCCTGGCATGCCCCTGAGAGATATCCAGGTCAAATGTCGTGCCCTCCGGCACGATCGGGGAAAGCCCCAGCCGGGCGGCATCCATGTCATTTTTCGCGCTCTGCACCATCAATTCCAGCGTGGCCTTGGCGATGCCTTCCTGCCTCATCACATCCCGCTGCACCGGCACCAGATAGCCGTCGCCGTCTTCATAATAGACCACGGTCTGCTGGGTGTCCACCTCCGCCGCCGACACGGCCACTTCGCTTTGCGGGATTTCCTCCAGCGGAACCTCATACGGTTCGCTCTCCATGCCGCGATTCTGGATCGACAGCAGCAGCACGAGCGCCGCCGAACACGCAATCAGCACGCGCTCAACATCCATGCGCCGAAGCTTCACTTTCGGCCATTTCACAAGCCATCACTCCTTGCCGGTTCATTCCGCCCCAGTCTATGTTCTGCCGCGTCTGTACATGCCTTGCGCGCCCGCGCGTTTCCCTTTGCTTCTTCTCCAAAAGAATGCTATAATGAAAGGACAGGCAACATTCAAAGGCCGTTCCCACGCAGCCATCCTATGAGGGCGCGTCCCCCGTCATGCGTGGTGCCGCGGCGTTTTCAGGGAGGGTTTTTTCATGCCGATGGACGGCGTCATGCTCGGCTTTCTGGCGCGCGAGCTGAATCAAACACTCAAAGACGGGCGGGTAGACCGCATCCTGCAGCCGGAAAAAGATGAGATCCATCTTCTGATCCGCGCGCAGGGCGCCAATCACAGGCTGGTGCTCAGCGCATCGGCCAACGCCGCGCGCGCGCACCTGAGCGCTCATGCCAAAACCGGGCCCATGGAGCCTCCCATGTTCTGCATGCTGCTGCACAAGCATCTGGGCGGCGGGCGCGTGCTGGACGTGCGGCGCATGGCGGGCGACCGCATTTTGGAAATAGACATCGGCACCCTGAGCGAATTGGGCGATGCCGTCACACGCACGCTTGTGGTGGAAATCATGGGCCGGCATTCCAACATCATCCTGCGTGCGGACGATGGGCGGATCATCGACGCCGTGCGTCATGTCGGCGAAGACATCTCCCGCGTGCGGCTTGTGCTTCCCGGTCTTCCCTACGCCTACCCGCCCTCGCAGGGCAAGCTCGATCCGGATCGGGCGGATACCGCCGCGCTTGCCGTGGGCCTGCTTGCCGCCGGCGGCAGGCTTGAAAAAGCCATTAGCCGGACGGTGGCGGGCTTTTCTTTGCAGGCCGGCCGGGAGGCCGCCGTGCGCATCGGCCTGGATCCCGACACCCTGCTTTCGGAAACGGATGCGCCCCATGTGGCGCGGGCGCTGCATGATTATCTGGAGGCCATGCCGTCGCTTTCTCCCTGTGTGGTCACCATCGGGGAAGACGGCTCCCCCTCCGATGTCTTCCCCTTTCCGCAGATGCACCTGCCGCTTGAAAAGACGCGCCGCTATCCCTCGCCCAGCGCTGCGCTCGACGATTATTTTTTCGAGCGCGACCGTCGGGAGCGCATGGCCCAGCGCGCAAGCAGCCTTGCCCATACCCTGAAAAACCATATAGAGCGCTGCGAAAAAAAGATCGCCATTCAAAACGAAGCTCTGGCGGGCGCCCAACGCATGGACGAATACCGGCAAAACGGCGAACTCATTCAGGCCAACCTGTACAGGCTCAAAAAGGGCGAGCCCTTTGCCGAAGTGGAAAACTATTACGAGGAGGGCTGTCCTCTCGTTCGCATTCCGATGGATGTCTCCCTTTCTCCCGCGCAGAATGCACAGCGCTATTTTAAACTCTATCAAAAGGCGCGGGGGGCGCGCCTGCTGGCGGCCGAGCAAAAGCAAAAGGCCGAACAGGAGCTCCTTTATCTGGAGCAGATGGAGGATGATCTGCGCAAGTGCGCCGATGCCCGAGAGTTGGCTGAGCTTCGGGAGATGCTCATCGCCTCCGGCCATGTGCGCAAAACCGTCCAGCGTGTAAAACCGCGGCGGGAAGAGCCGTCGCAGCCGATGAAATTTCTCTCGTCCGACGGCATTGAGATCGAGGTCGGCAAAAACGCCCTGCAAAACGAGCGGCTGACCTTGGGCGCACGCGGCAGCGAGCTCTGGCTGCATGCGCAGAAGATGCCGGGTTCCCACGTGATCGTCCACGCGGAGGATGTGCCGGAAAATACGCTGATGGAAGCCGCCATGCTCGCGGCCTATTATTCAAAGGGCATTCACTCCGCACAGGTGCCCATCGATGCGACGCTTCGCCGTCATATCAAAAAACCCGGCGGAACACCCGCGGGATTTGTGACCTATGCCCATCAGCGCACGCTGTATATCACCCCCAGCGAGGCAGCTGTCCGCCAAATTCACAAAATTCGGGAATAAAGGAGTTCGCCTTTCTTTTTAGCACTTCCGCTCATGTGCTTGTCCTTTTCCGGCATGCCTGGAGGGGAAGCACCGGGGCTGTCAGGCGAACCTGAACATTCCGGGAAGCAGCTTTTCGGGCATCATAGGCTTTTTTAGTTTCTAGGCCCGGCCCAAATGCCCCGCCAAAGGGCTTTGCGGTTGCCCTTTGGAAACCTTCGGGCGCACATTCTTTGTTTTTGCCTGGAATGTCTGAATTCTTAGCCTGACAGCCCCTTTTTAAAGAAAACCCCCCGGCTTCGCCGGGGGATCATGATTTATGCTGTTATGAGCAGGAATCTGCTTCCTTTTTCTCTCCGTCTTCTCCCTTGCCGCCTTCCGTCTGCGCGCGGCGGCTGATTTCCCTCTCGATGAGGATTTCTCCCTTCTTTCTCAGGCAGAAGGGCAGGCTGTTCTTCGGATTGCGGTGCCAGACAACGCATTCGGCGCAGATGCCGTGCCGCTCACAGCGGCTCGTGCAGGGGCATGTGTCCTCCACGGGCAGCTTGACGACCCACTTATGCACCGCCTGGGCCCCATCCCCCACCCTGCCGGCAACCATGTGCGCCTCGCCGGGATAGATGGCGACAAAGCATCCGGGCCGCAGGATCACCGCGCTTCCCCTGGGTGCGCCCCGCATCTTCATGCCGTCCGCACCGCCGGGCAATGCCGCTCCTGCCTCCAGCTCCTCCTGCGGGCAGATGTGAATGATCTCTTCCCCCTCCAGCCCAATCATCAGGTCGATCGTGTGAGCGTGCACCTCAAATTGGCGCTTCTCATCCGCCTTTGTCTCATAGCGCTTATCGCGCACCTCCAGGGGCGCCGCTTCGCTTTCCGGCTTGCCCTCCCTGAAAAGGCGCGCGATTTCCGCCGCATGCGGCAAGACGCCGGCATACCGCCCGATTCGCTCCATGCGGTCCGTAATCATGTGCATCGTCTCCTTTGTGATCCGGGATTCACCCGGTTATTCCGATTTTGCATGTCCCTCTCTCTTTTCCTGAGGGGCGGCCGCATTTTCCTGCTCCTTCGCGGGAATCTCCGGGGGTTCCTTTCTTTCCGCCGCCATGTCCGCGGCATCCAGCCGGGCCGCCAGCGCGGAAAAATCGATCTGCGGCAGATCCGCCAGGGAAGACAGGCAGAAGTGACGCAAAAACGCATCCGTTGTGCCGTAGAGGATCGGCCGGCCCAGCGCTTCCTTTCGCCCGACCTCCTCAATGAGCCCCTTTGCCACAAGCGACTGCACGGAATAATCGCATTTTACGCCGCGAACCTGCTCAATTTCAGCCTTTGTCACCGGCTGGCGATAAGCGATGACCGCCAGGGTCTCCATCACCGCCTGGGAAAGCGTCTGCTTTTGAACGGGCTGCAGCAGTTTTTCCACATAGGGCGCATAGTCCGGCCGGGTTGCCAGCTGAACATGGGCCCCAAAGCGCAAGAGGCGCAGGCCCCGCCGCTCAAAATCATATCCGCTCTCCAGCGCATCGAGCGTCTCTTCCAGCTCTCCCTCCGTGATCTCCATCGCGCGGCAGATTTCCCGCTTTTCCACCGCGTTTCCCGTCACAAACAGAATTGCCTCCACAATGCCCACGCGCTCTGAAAGCTCCGGCGTGTCAGGCCCCGGCAGGCGCGTCTGCTCCGTTTGAAGCGTTTTCTCCGTCTTCCTGTTTTCCATCTTCTTCTTCCCTTCCTGCGGGCAAAATCAGGATATCGTCATAGGCGTGTTCCTGCCGGGCGTGCAGGCGTCCCAGTTTGAGCAGTTCCAGCATGGCCATAAAGTAGGACACGATCTCATCGCGCGTCACCTGATCGGAGAGCATGTCGTTGAAGAGAACGGGCCCCCGGCGAAGCCGCGCCGTGAGGTTGAACACGCACTGTTCAATGGTAAACCGGTCGCGTGTGATGGAGCGGAACACGCGGCCCGGCTCCTCCTCCTGCGTCTGCCGTGCCAGGATGCGCTCAAGCGCCTTCACAAGCCCCTGAAGCGACAGGCCGGTGAGCTCGACGCTCTGCGGCGGAAGCGGATATTCCTCCGGAAGCTTAGAGAAGACCTTCATCGCGGCCTGCTCAAATTCCTTCATCCTGCCGGCGCTCTCTTTGTAAAGCTTGTATTCCTCCAGCCGGCGGATGAGCGCCTGCTCCGGCGTTTCCCCGTCCTCTTCATCGGGCTGAGGCGGGCGGGGAAGCAGCGCGCGCGATTTGATCTCCAGGAGCGTCGCCGCCATGGTCAAAAATTCGCTGGCCACATCCATGTCAAGCTCGTCAAGGCCCTGCATGGAAGCCAGATACTGCTCGGTGATTTCCGAGATGAAGATATCCCGGATATCCACCTTGGCCTTTGTAATCAGGTGCAAAAGCAGGTCGAGCGGGCCCTCAAACTGCTTGAGGGAAACGACATATGCCATGCCTTACCCCCACAGCGCCGCGACGGGCGCGAGCAGCAGCCCCTGCACAGGGTTGACCACCGCGCTGATGAGGTTGCCCAGAGCGCCCTGTGCGGAAAGAACCAGCACCACCAGCATGCCGATGCGGAAAGCCCGCTCAGACAGTTGAAAGCGCCCCCTGAACACCAGATCGTTAAACACATGATATCCATCCAGCGGAGGAAGCGGAATGAGGTTGAACACCGCCAGATTCAGGTTGACCAGCGCCGTATAGGCACAAAGGCGGACAAACGGAATCAGCCAGCCGACGGCGATCAGGTCGCCGAACATTTCCTGCGCGTAGCCGGCGATAACCGCCCAAACGGCATTGTAGCGATAGCTGACCAGGGTGGAAAGGCCCACTTCGGCCACCACATCCGAGCGCCACATGCATGCGCTGAGCGCCACCGCCAGATAGGTAAAGAGCACGCACAACAGCAGGTTGACCGTGATGCCCGCAAGCGACACGATCAGATCGGCCTTTCTCCTGTCCCCCCGGTACCGGGCTGGATTAACCGGCACGGGTTTGGCATAGCCAAAGCCCGCAAAAAACATCAGCAGCGTGCCGATCGGATCCAGATGCCTGAGCGGATTGAGCGTCAGGCGGCCTGCGCGCTTGGCGGTGTCGTCGCCGCACCGGTAAGCCGCATAGGCGTGCCCCCACTCGTGGCAGCAAAGGCCGATCAACACCGCCATCACCCGGAATATGGCCTGGTCAAAAAAAGCAAGAGGCTCCTGAAAGAGTGTCTGCAGGTATTCGAGCATGTGCGCCTCCGTCTGTTTTTCTTGGTATATCTTCATCATTTTAGCGCATGCGCGCGCGGGCTGTCAAGCCTTCCTCCCCGATCCAAGAAAGCGGGCGCCGTCTCCCCCGCTTTGGGGCCTCCTGCCGCGTGCGCCGCTCTCTTCCCGCCGTAAAAAACGTGTGCCATGGCCTCGCTAAGCATCAAAAAAACGGCCGGTAAAACCAGCCGCGCTTTTCTCTTTTCCGCCTTTTGTCAGCCCATCTGCACCATGTCTTTCTGCAGTCTGAGCAGAATGCGCTTTTCCAGCCTGGAAATATAGCTTTGACTGATGCCCATGATATCGGCGACCTCTTTTTGTGTTTTTTCCGTGCCGCCGCCAAGGCCAAAGCGAAGGCGCATGATTTCCTTCTCCCGCATGGACAGGCGCGAAAGCGCCTGAGCGAGCATCTGGCGCTCCACCGTCTCTTCGATGGAGCGGTAGACCATGTCTCCCTCCGTGCCCAGAATGTCGGAAAGGAGCAGCTCGTTGCCGTCCCAGTCGGTATTCAGCGGCTCATCCAGGGAAACCTCCAGTTTCTGGCGGCTCGTCCTGCGCAGGAACATCAGGATCTCATTTTCAATGCAGCGCGAGGCATAGGTGGCCAGCTTGATCTTTTTCTGCGGGTCAAACGTCTTGACCGCTTTGATCAGGCCGATTGTGCCGATGGAAATCAGGTCTTCAATTCCCACCCCCGTATTTTCAAACTTCCGGGCGATGTACACCACAAGCCGCAGATTGCGCTCGATGAGCGTCTGCCGGACGGCCTCCGGCTCCTCCTGCATGCGTGCAAAGAGCGCCTGCTCTTCCTCGCGTGAGAGCGGAGCCGGCAGGGAATCGCTCCCGCCGATATAGGCAACCGTTCCCTCCGGGCGGATGAGCGTCAGGGCCGGGCGCATGGCACGCCTCATCAAGCCGCTTTCAATCCTCTGATTTCTCTGCCTCTCCATGGTTAATCCCCCTCTTTCCCATTCACTCCATGACGCAGCATGAAGCCTTGATGCGGTGTTATGTTCCCTCATCGAGCAGCGCCGCCGGCAGCAGGGCCGGCGCATCCTTCCCCAGGCCCGGTGAGAGCGCCAGCACGGCCTTGACCTCGCGCTCTGTGCCGCCTTCCAAAATGTGCGTGGTATCCGGCTTCAGGCACCACATCATCTGCCTTCCGCCGGCCGTATCCGCAAAGATCGGCCTGAGCGCCGCCTCCTCAAGGGCAAGGCAAACGCGCCCACGCTCTTCCGGCAGCACGATCACCGGCCTTTGCGTCAGATAATCGCGCAGGCAGTTTCCGGTATCCACCATCGCTTCAAACGTGGCCTGCCTGTCCCGATAACGACAGACCACGCGCACGGTATGCATGCTCAGGCCGCTTCGGCGCGCCCGGAATGCGGCCGCCGCCGTGCAAAGGGCCGCGCCCGCCCCCAGCAGCAGAGCCGCGCCCCGGGAGCCTGTTGCGCCAAGCAGGGCCTGAACCATGCCGCCAAGCAGTCCCGCGGATGCTAGCAGCAGGGCCGAGCCGCGAAGGATTCCCCTGATCCCCCGGCCTCCATCCGCCGCGGCGGTCATCGCCGCAGCCGTCGGAAGCCACAGCGCCGCACGCGCCCCCTGCGGCATGCCCACGGTAAGCCACGCCGCCAGCGCTCCCAGCAGCGCGGCCGCAAGCACGCGGACGGGACGGGGCCTTCTGCCCGCAAAACGCAGCGCCAGAAGGAGCATCAGCACGTCCAGCATCATGTCCAGCAGGAAGATTTGTTGTCCCTTCATGGCTGTCATTATAGCGCGGCCCTTCCCTGTTTTCCTGTCGTTTCAGAGCGCGAAAAAAGAGGAAAGCTCGTCCGTTTTCGACAAGCTTTCCTCAAAATTCCTGTATGGAATGCGTGCACGGGAGAGGCAGATGCTCAGAGCCGGCCGCGCCGCTCCCGCAAAAGGCCCCTGCAGGGCTCAAAAAGGGCGTTCCGCGCTCATCCGTCCGCCGCATGAAGAAAGAAAAGGCCCTGCAGCGCAAAGCCCTCTTTTTGTATCGCCTATCTGCTTTTGTTCTTTTCCCCGGTCACATTCAGGTGCTTCATCACCAGCCTGGCAATCATGCCGGTCAACACGCCCGTAACCACGCCCGACAGCATCAGCACGGGCAGATAGGTGACAAGGAGCTGCGGCGTATGGAGCATCCACACCGCCATCAGAATCTGGCCCACGTTAAAGCACACCGCGCCCAGCGCGCTCACGCCGATGATGCTCACCCCCGCCACGCGCTTCATCAGGGCCATGGCCAGGAGCGAGAGCACGCCGCCCGCCAGCGAATAAAACATGGCGTTCATGTTCATATAGATCAGCCAGCTCATCAGGGCCTTGAGCAGCATCAGCACGATGGACTGCCGCGTTCCCAGCATGTACAGGCTGTAAAGCAGCACGGAGTTGGCCAGCCCCAGCTTCACACCCGGTATGGCCGCCGTGATTGGAAACTGGCGCTCAATCAGCCCCAGCACCAGCATCAGGCTCGTGAGCAGGCCGGAAAGCGCCACCCTCTGCGCGCTGTGATTGCGCATGAAATCTCATCCCTCTCCTACCGTCCGTTCCGGCTTTCCGAAAAAGGCCCGTCCTCCGAAGCCCGGCGGAAGACGGGCGTATTCCGGGCTCACTGCGCCGGAACCAGCTCAACCGTCACATCGTTGGGCAGGCAGATGATATACGTTCCCAGGATGCGCGACTGATACGTATCCACATCGATCTCGCCCTGTCCCACGCAGTCCTGATTTTCACAGGTGGAAGATTCCATATACACCGTCTGCGGCGTGATATGCACCTTGTTAACCGTCTCTTCATCCTGCTGAAGGGTGATGATCTTGTCGCGATCCATGGGGATGGGATCGCC
>DVMG01000217.1 GCA_018715105.1 Candidatus Ventricola intestinavium | reverse complement strand
AATAATTTTGTTCTCTCATCAATCATTTTTCTGTGTCCTTGGGTATTGAATAAAAAGGTTGTAAAATCGGCAATGTCAAGCGCTTTGCATAAATTGGTTTGCAGGCTCTGGACTGAATGAAGTCAGCCAACAATGGAGGTATCCTCAACGGTCGCCTCCAGGTGCTTCATGTTCAAGCTGTTCTATCACGGGGGACGGACGACATGGCATGGCCGGGCACAAGTTGGAATGAGGGTAGAGCGGATGACCGGGAAATTGTCCCCTACAAAGCAACGAAGATCTTCTTCAGGAGGATACCCAAAGCGAAGGAAGCGAATGGACATCGATTTAAGAAAGATAATCTATTATCCCCTTGCGCTGACTTTGAGTAGCTCTAGAACGGTTTTGGATTTGGAAGTCCGGAATTACACGAATCGAGTGGATTATGGAATCAGCATAGCGCAATCTGCTGATGGGACGGTTTACGTATACTCGGAAGGCGATCAAAAGCCCCCCCTTTTGCTGGTTCCATTTGCCAGTCTACAGAGGAGCATGGATTATCCATTAATGAACGCGGAGCCAAAGGAAAATAGCAGAAAGACCGCCCGGACAAAGGGTCTTCCCGCCTGGATGCCATGCTGCGGGCTCTGTGGATCGCTCAGGCCGCGCGGCGGACCTCTGGCGGACGCTGTTTTTCTGCACATTGTCAGACATAAAAAGATATGCTATACTGAAAGAAATCCGGGAATGACCGCTGGAAGGACCGCGCATCTGCCCTTCCATACCTTCTCAATAAAAGGGGAGTGCCCTTTCCGGCAGACACGGGCAGGAAGGCGGATTCCTTGACAGCTCTTTTGCTTTTGTGATATCATCGCCACGGACTTGAGACGGCCTGGGAGGGATGAGATGAGCGGCAAGGACTGCGCTTTTCGGGAAGACGGCGTCTGGTTTCGCTACCGCGCATGCGGCATCATTGTGGAGGAAGGGTTTGTCCTCTATGCGGGCAATGACCGGGACGACTATTATTATTCAGTCGGCGGCGCGGTGCGGGCGGGCGAAACGGCGCGCGAAGCCGCCGAGCGGGAGGTCTATGAGGAGACGGGCGTGCGTTATGAGGCGCAGAGGCTTGCGTTTATCCATGAAAACATTTTCAGGGGAACGGGCACGCTTTCTCCCTATCCCGTCTGCCATGAAATCGCCTTATATTTTCTGATGAAACCGCGGGGAACACGCCGGCTTGATCCCCACGGGACGATAAACGGCGGTATGCCGGAACGGATGCACTGGCTTTCGGTGGACAGGCTTCGGGAATACAAAATCTTTCCCGCATTTCTGGCCGAGTATCTGCCGGAGGCGCCGGCCGGGGTGACGCATCTTGTCACCCACGATGAGAAAACAGGCGAGCGCAGGCGGCCGGTTGAATAAGGCGGCAAAAGAGACGGCTCGGGCAAGAAAGAGAAGAGGAGTATAGCAGGATGAACGGGTTCACAATCGGCCGCGCCGATGCGCGGGATGCGGAGGAAATCTATGCGCTCTATCACTCGCTGGTGGATGCGCCGTATGGCACATGGAACGAGGAATATCCCAGCCGCGCTCAGGTGGAGGAGGATCTGGCACACAGTCAGGTATTCGTCATGCGGGACAGCGAAGGGCGGATTGTTTCGGCCATCGTCCATGAGGAATCGGACGAACTTACGGATCTGGCGCCCTGGTATCCGGATGTGACGCACTGGGCCCAGTTCGGCCGCCTGGGTGTGGCCAAGGATATGCAGGGCAGGGGCCTTGCCAGGCAGATGCTTGCCTACGCCATGGAGCAGGTGAAGGCGCAGGGATGCGAGGCGGTTCGCTTTCTCGTGGGGGCGCACAATACGCCCGCACAGCGGTCGTATGCCAAGCTGGGGTTTGAGATCTGCGCAGAGGCGGAGGCCTGGGACAACCGCTGGCTCTGCTATGAGAAGAGGCTGTAAGACCGCTGCATAAGAACCGATGCATTTTAAAGGGGTGTTTTCCCGTGCATATGCGCACAAAAAAGTGGGCCCGGCCCGAATTGGAAGCCTGCCCGTATTTCACCGATGAGGCGGAGCGCTTTCGGGGAACATGGCGCGCACAGTTTGAGAAGGACCAGCCGCTTTACCTGGAGCTTGGCTGCGGCAAGGGCGTCTCCACCGCTGTGATGGTGGCGGATCACCCTTCCATCAACTATGTGGCCATCGACATCACGTGCAATGTGCTGGGCGACACAAGGCGCAACATTGCAGCGGCGTTTGGCGGCACGCCGGTTCGCAATGTGATCATTGCGCGTTATGATATTGCCTGCATTGAAAAAGTCTTTGCTCCGGAGGACCGCGTGGAGCGCATTTACATCCATTTCTGCAATCCGTGGACAAAGCGCCCCAAATATGCAAAGCGCCGCCTGACGCATCCGCGCCAGCTGATGCAGTACCGCGAGTTCCTGGTAGACGGTGGGGAAATCTGGTTTAAGACGGATGACACGGCGCTCTTTACCGATTCGCTTTCTTATTTTCAGGCATGTGGTTTTGCTCTGCATTATCTGACAAACGATCTGCATGCCTCCGGCTTTGAGCCCAATTACATCAGCGAACACGAGAAAAAGTTTACCGCTCTGGGGGTGCCCATCAAGTTTGCGGTTTTCAGGAAGATGCCGGGCCCCATCCAGATTGACCCCGTGCGCTTTGTGATGCCCGGCGCGTTTGCCCGCCTGCGGCAGGCACAGGGAGGCGGAGAAAAAATGCAACCGCAGGAGGAGGCCGCGCCATGTTTGCCATCATCGTCAACCCCGTGGCCGGAGGAGGAGACAATGCCGGGCTGACGGAAAAGATCCGCCTGCTTCTTGAAGCGAGGGGAGAAGAATGCCTGATCCTCACAACAAAGGAAAACGAGGATGCCGCGCTTCAGGTACGCGGCGCGATCCGCAGGGGATGCGGCAGCGTTGCCGTCGTCGGAGGGGATGGAACGCTCAGTGAAATTGCCGGTGAACTGGCCGGCCTGCCCGTTACGCTGTATCTTGTGCCGTGCGGCACGGGCAATGATTTTGCCCGCGCCCTGAGGCTCCCCCAAGATCCGCTGCACGCCTTTGAGGCACAACTGGACGGCACGCCCCGGCAGATCGACTGCGGCCTTATCAATGGGCGCGTGTTCCTCAATGTCTCCGGATCGGGCTTTGATGTGGAAGTGCTCAGGAAAACGGAAGAACTCAAGCCGGTCTATCCGGGGGAAAAGGCCTACCACCGGGCGGTGCTCTCGGTGCTCGGCCGTTACAGGGCGTTTGAGATGGAGATCTCGGTGGATGGCGGCGCCTTCCGCCGGGAGCGCGTGACGATTGTGGAAATTGCAAACGGCCAGTGCATCGGGGGCGGCATGCGCGTGGCCCCGCGGGCCAGCGTGAGCGACGGCCTGTTTGACGTCGTGCTGGTCAGGACGGTGCCCCGCCTGCTGATTCCCCTGCTTCTGCCGCTGTTTATGCTGGGCGTGCATGTGTGCCTGCCGGTGGCGCGCGTTGTGCATGCGCGAAGCGTGACGCTGCGCTCACCCGGCATGACGGTCAACATTGACGGCAAGCTGGTGCGCATGCAGGAGGCGCGTTATGAAATCCTGCCGGGCGCGCTGCGCGTGATGAAGCCGCGCAGGCGGGAAGAGAAAAGGCATTTTTTCCCATTTCGGGATGAAAAGGAGTGAAAACTCCGTTATTATATTGTAAAGAAGGACACAAAGAGGAGTGTGAACGCAATGAAAAAAAGCTTGGGAGCCCTGTTTGCCGCGATTTTGATTCTGGCCATGTCGGCGGCAGGATTGTGTGAAAGCCTGTTTGTGGATAATCAGGAGACGGACAAGATCTATCCGGAAAGATTGAATCTGCGCGCGGAACCCACCAGAAACGGCGCGATCCTCGGCCTGTATTACACCGGGGCAGAGGTTCAGGTACTGGGTGTGGAAAACGAGGAATATGTCCGCGTGGAGATCGGCGGCATGACCGGTTATATGGCCAGCGAATACCTGATCACCGCGCAGCAGGTCATCGAGCGCTATGGAGAGAACAGCGGCTTTGGCAACTGCCGCGCGGCGGAGGTGGATCTCACCGGCCTGTGGATGGACAGCGTGGATCTGCATGAGCAGACGGATCTGCAGAGCGAAACGGTTGCGACCCTTGAAAACGGCGCCGCCGTTTCCCTGGTGGGGATTTTGAATGACTGGGCCTATATCGCTGCAAACACGGGGGCGGAAAGGGTGTTTGGCTATGTGCCTTTGGATGTGCTGACCGATGTGGGCGACCTCAAGGTCTCCATCATCTCCAGCGGCAAGTCGGACACAAAGACCCTCTTATATGACGCGCCCAACGACCGGGCCGATGAGATCATGGCCATCAGCAACGGCACGGCCTGCTTCAGCCTTTTTGGCCGCAAGGAGGGGGAGTGGCGCAGGGTGCGCGTGGGCGGCGTATCGGGATGGATCCGCTATAATCAGGCGGACAACCTCTATGCGCTGGGAAGCCAGCCGCGCAGCGTCGTGCCTTATTATCCCCTGCTGATGCAGACACGGGGAGACGCGCTCTTGCTCAGCGTGATGGGCGACTCAAGCAAACCCTACATGACCCTGGGCCAGGGAATGAAGGTGGAGCTGCTGGCCGAGTGCGGGGATTATGCCTATGTGCGCACGTATGAGGGCGGCGCAGGCGCTTATGACTGCGGAGACTTCGGCTACATCGCTCTGTCGGATCTCTCCCTGACCCAGACCGGGGAGAGCATCGGCGTGGCCCAGGTGGACGACGGGGATCTTCCATCCGTCGTGCTCGCAGAGCCGGACGCCCAGAGTGAGATGATTGGCGCGCTGTGCAGCGGCGCGCAGGCCCGTATTCTTTCCTACACGCAGACGGATTATGTGCAGGTGCAGCTGGGCGGCATGTCCGGCTATATTCCCAAGGACGAGATCCGCGTGCTGACACAGCCGGATGAACCCGTTTCCGACAGGATTCCCCAGCGTGCGACAGCCGTTGAGGAGATCGTGCTGCGCACAGAGCCTGACGATGGAGCGGAAGAGGTGGAGACCGTCGCATCCGGCACGCGCGTGTATATGCTGGGCAAGTTTGAAGACTGGGCCTATGTGCTGGCGGGAGACAGCCCCTCTCTGGATGTGACCGGTGCACTGGGTGACCGGACGGGCTTTGTAAGGCTTTCTCAGCTCAACGCGCCTGCCAGCACCACGCATCTGACCGCATTCGTCCATACAGACAGGGTAAACCTTCGCGATGAATCAAGCCGCAATGGCGAGATCATCGGCCGCGTCCGCACGGACATGCGCCTGCGTGTGGCGGACTATGGAAACGACTGGTCGTGCGTGGTCATGCCCGATGGGACACGCGGCTATATCATGACCGAGTATCTCACCTTTGAGTAAGACGGTCAGGACAGGGAATCCTCCCCGCATGCGAACGGGAGAGGATTCTTTTTTGCGGCTTTTTGCCGGCTGACGGGGAAGCGCCGTGCCCGAACTGGGGCGCAAAGATGCGGGCCTTTCCCGCTTCTTTCTCCCTGAAAAGGGCAAAGGAATCCGCCTTCCTGCAAAAATCGGCGGTCTTGTGCAAAATCAGCCCGTTTTTTCGGCAGATTTCGGAAGCGGATGCCCATTGCGGCGTTAAGAAAAAGAAAAACACTCGGCCGGAATGACAAAAACACAAGTGGGGATTTCGTCGCTTTTTTCCCGGTTTGAGGGGCATAGAGGCGCCCGGATTGCATGCGGGGGAGCGATGGGCTATAATACAGGCGACGGGTAACGGGCAAAAGGCTGTGCCCGGGCGGCCGTCATGTGATGGAGAGGAGTGTATGCTCATGAAACAGTTCAGCTACGTGTTGACCAACGAAAACGCGATGCAGATCCGGCCCATGAGCAACCTGATGCGAGAAGCCGCCCGCTTCTCCAGCAAGGTGCGCCTGATCAACGGCGCAAAGACTGCCGCGCTTCAGGAAATGCGCGCAGTGATGGGTCTTGACATGCAGTGCGGAAGCAAAGTTACAGTCACTGTCGAGGGCAAGGATGAAGAAGCCGCAGTGGCGGCCATACAGAGCTTTTTTGTGGACAACATGTGAGCATGCCATCCCTGGCCGAAGAAGGCCGGCATGCAAGAGAAAGCGGGGCAGCGCACCGGATGCGGTGGGCTGCCCCGCTTTTTATGAGGAAGAAGGCTGCGCGGCCTTTCAGGGCGGGGGAGGAGCTGCGTTACCCCTTTGCTCTGCGCTGGCCCGCGGGGAAAAAGGTCATGAATTCGCACTCCAGGCGGCCATTGTACAGGCGGCGCCTTTTATCCGCGCGCCGCCCCACGCATCGTTCAAAACCGGGGTGAGACGTGATGGCGCACAGCGTCCATCCCGGATGGCGGCGAAGAAGGAGCCCCATCTCCCGATAGAGCGCTTCACAGCCCCGGCGGTCGCTCAGACGCTCTCCGTAAGGCGGATTGCACAGGAACACCCCTTCGGGGGCAGAGAGGCGGCAATCCTTGATCGCTTCCACGGCAAAGCGCACCCGGCCGTCGAGCCCTGCCTGATGCAGATGGCGGCGCGCCAGCTCCACGGCGGAGGCATCCAGATCCCCGCCGGAAAGGCCCTCCACAAGCGAGGGATCGAAGGCCGCGCGCGCCTCTTCGCGCAGCGACTCAAACGCCGCTCGGGGCATTTCCCGCCAGCTTTCCATGGCAAAGGAACGCGTGAGCCCCGGCGCGCGGCGGGCCATCCGCATGGCGGCCTCGATGAGAAGCGTGCCTGTGCCGCACATGGGATCATGCAGCGGCTGGCCGGGACGCCACGCAGACAGGGACACCAGCGCGGCGGCCAGCGTTTCGCGAAGGGGCGCCTCGCCATTCCAGGTGCGGTATCCCCGGCGGTTGAGCGCCGCGCCGCTTGCATCCAGCGTGAGCCTGGCTATGTTGCCATGCAGCGCCACGTCGATGGCCACGGTTTCGCCGCTCTCTTCAAACCAGTTCGTATGGTATTGCGTTTTGAGGCGCTCGACGATGGCTTTTTTGGTGATCGCCTGGCAGTCGCGCACGCTCATGAGCTGGCTGCGGGCACACTTGCCGCTGACGGGAAAGCGCGTGTTTCGGCCGATGAAGGCCTCCCACGGCAGCGCGCGGACCCCCTCGAAGAGCTCTTCGAAGCTGCGCGCCTCAAACTGGCCCACGACCAGGAGCACACGGTCCGCACAGCGCAGATGCAGATTGGCGCGGAAAGCTTCTTCCGGCGTGCCCCGAAAGCGCGCACCGCCGTTTTCTGCCTGGGCCCGGATGCCCAGGCGGCAAAGTTCACGGGCGACGATGCCTTCCAGGCCGAAAGCCGCCGTCGCCACCCATTCGTATGGCTGCATGGTTTTCCTCCCATGGGGTTAAAATCAACACAGTATAGCAGTTTTTTGCAGGACCGTCAATCGCTTTGAATGCTTTTGTTCCCTCCGGGGGGAAAAAGAGAGCGGAAACAGGAAAAACCATGGCCGGGCGGACGGGAGAAACGAAGGCGGAAGAAAACGCGGAGACGGAAAGAAAAAAACGAAAAGGCGCATCTGGGGGCTGTTCAA
>DVMG01000216.1 GCA_018715105.1 Candidatus Ventricola intestinavium | reverse complement strand
CACCACCTACATGGATGAAGACTGCATGGTCACGGATGATGAAGAAGTCCTCCGCCGGTGGCAGGAGACGCAGGCCAATGCCCGGCGGGCGTCTGCCGCGCGGCAGACGGTTTCCTCCCCGCCGGATCACGCCGGGCAGCAGGAGGATGCCTCCGGGCAGGCTCCCGGGCAGGAGGAAGACGCCGTGGCCGATGTGATCCGTGAAGGGCGCGCAGCCATGCGCCGGATCCGCCAGGCCAACGATGTCATTTCCGATGCCGCGCTGAGCGCTCAGATTGACTCCATCGAAAACAGCTGCCGCCAGATTCTTTCCATTCTTGAGCAGCGGCCGCAGCTGCTCAGCCAGCTGCGCACATTCCTGCGCTATTATCTGCCCACCACGCTCAAACTGCTGGATGCGCGGGCCCGGCTTGAAAACAGCGCCAGCACCCCCAAGGCGCTTGAAGTGCGCACGCGCATCTCCGAGGCCGTGAGCGTGATTGACAAGGCCTTTAAAAAACAGGTGGAGGCGCTTGACGAATACCGCTTTATCGATCTGGAAAGCGAGATGGACGTGCTGCGCGACATGCTCAAGGCCGACGGCCTCATCGACGAGCAGCAGGATGAGGATGATCCCTTTGCCGAAGTGCTCAGCAACCGGCGCAGTTCGGCGCAGCGTGCGCAGGAAAAGAGCGGCGGGACCCCCATGGCAACCCCCTGAAGGAGGTTCCCCTCTTCCGCGGCAGGCAGAAAAAGCGCCCCCAAATCGCTGAAAAGGCTGAAAAAAGAAAGCGATGTCCTCCCGTGGCTCTGCGCCCGGGGAGCACGCTTTGCAAAAAGGATTCACATTCCAAAGGAGCGGCGCTTCCTTCCACAGGAAACGCCGCTCAAACCACAGGCCTTCTCCTCCCGTCAGGGCAGAAGACGGCTTTTTTTCATTCGTCCAAACAGATTTTTAAAACGGCTCAGGCGGCATGGGTCTCTGGGCCGCCTTAAAGCGCCGCCTCAAACGCCTCAAAAAACTCCGGACAGCTCCATCCTCCGCAGCCGCAGAGCGTATCCCCCGATACCCCCAGCTGAAGCTTGAGCCCATTATCGAGCGTGACCGTCAGGGATTGTGCGCGCGCCGTCGCATCCGCGGATTGGAGGGTCGCGTTGTCAAGCAGCACGTCCACAGCTGCATTGGCCGCCTCGCCCGAGAGCGTGCCCACGCCGGAAAGCTCCAGCGTCTTGACCTTTCCCCTCACGGAGAATGTGTCTTCCAACGACGCCCCGCCAGGGCCTCTGCCGGCATAACTGACCCTCTGGAACAGGCGCATTCTGCCCTCCACCTCCGTGGCCACCAGCGTGGTGGAAGCAATGCCCGTCACCGCGTAAACCGAAACACCCTCTTGGGCCACATTGGACAGCCCCGCGTTCATTTCTTCCTCTGAAGCCAGAGAAGGCTCCTCGACATGCGTGGCCACCTGTCCCACTTCTCCATCCAGCAGCGATGAGCCGACATCCTGCGGCGCGCTGAGCATGCGGTAAACCGCGCCGCTTACGGTGACCATGGGGATATCGCCCGTGCCGCTGGCAAAGAGGGATTCATAAGCCGGCGCAGTGGCCCGTACGCTGGCTCCTTCGCCCAAGTCGGCCACCGTCATGCCGCCCGGACTCACACCGTCCCCCGCGGCAATCGTGTCAATATTCACGGTGCCCGGTTCATCCGGAACATGCTGCCCCATGCGCAGGCCCAGCACGCCCACACAGGCGATGGCCAGCGCAGCACAGCACAGCGCCGGCACCCACGCCCGATGCACCCTTGCCGGCGCGGCCTGCGCTCTTGCGGCCTCCACAATGCGCCGCTTCATCCCTTCGCCCGCATGCAGACCGGCCAGCATCTCATCGGCCACAGGGGCCAGATGCTCAAGCATTCTCAAATCATTCACCGGTTGCTTCCTCCTTTAATAGGCTTTCCAGTTTTTTTCTCGCTCTGGAAAGGCGGCTGGAAATCGTCCCTTCCGGCAGGTTGAGCATCTGCGCAATCTCCGAGATGCCCAGCCCCTGATAATAATGCAGCAGGATGGCTTCCCGGAAAGGAGCCGGCAGCTTGTGGATGGCGCGCATCAGCTCTGCCTTTTCCTCCCGCTGTTCCATGCTCTCTTCCTGGGCGGGCATGATCTCCAGAGAAGGTGCCCCCAGCACCACGCGTTTGAGCCAGGCGCTGCGCCACAGATCGCGGCAGCAGTTGACCGTCACGCGCAGAAGCCACGCTTTTTCCCTGCCGGGCGCGATCACCTCGCCCCGTGTATACAGCTTGATAAACACATCCTGGCAGACATCCTCCGCCTTCTGCCTGTCCGCCAGATAGAAATAAGCCATGCGCAGCACATCGTCGGCGTATTGTTCATACAGCCGCTCAAACTGCTCATTAAAGTCTGGCGTCTTGGCGCTGTCTTCCACCCGATTCACTTCCTACCCTCATCATGTAAACGAATGAAACTCCCGTTTTCATCCGCAGATTTTTAAAAAATTTTCAAAAGCATTATACCTCAAACCCCCGCCCCCGCGCAAGCCGTCCGCCTGCGGGAACAATTGGAAAAATCTTGCACACGCCGCGCACTGCATTTCTTTTCTCTCATCCGGCCGCGGGTAAAATCCAAAGGAAGAACGCCCAGCCCGCACCGGATGAGGGAAGCGCCGCCTGTCACGGCTCCTGCGGTATCTGCAACCAGAATGTGTCGCTGTAAAGCCGGATAAAGGGAAAGCCGCTCTTTTTTGAAAGCGTAAAGCCATACCATTCTCCGGGCGTAAGCAGTTCCCGATCCAAAACCATGGAAGCTTCTTCATAGCTGTGCACCTGCACGGAGGAAACATCGGCCTTTTTTCCATCCAGATACAGCGTATCGATGCCATACATATTGGCGCCCTTCAAGGTCAGCTCCAACTCATCCGTTTTTTCTCCTCCGGCAATCTGCACATCCTGAAGCCAGATCTGCGGCTCCGCATCCGCGTGCATGATTCCCGGCGCCGCAATCCGGCAGAAAAGCACAATGGCCAGCAGGATCAGGGTCTGCAAAAGACCCATGTCCCCCATTTTTCTGAGCATCAGCCTCCCTCCTTTCCATAGTTTTCCCCATACAGCCTGTCATAGTGCAGCATGCGCAGCTCCTGCTCGGTGGCTTGATAGCGTTCTTCATCCAAAAAGACGCTGCCATCCGCTTCCATCAGCCCTCGAATGTAAAACAGGTTTTCCGCATCTTCCGAGCTGAGATAGTTCATGTAACGATCCCGGGAAAGGCCGGCCAGCGCCAGCGCATAGGCTCCCAGCCGATACGAGGCAACCGTTTGGGGAAGGCCGTTGGTATTAAGCCCGTAATTGCTCCAGACGAGAAACGGCGTCGTATAATCGATCCACGCAGTTTCCGCGCTCTGCGCATTTTCAGCGCCAAAAAAGCTTTGATTCGGGGAATGATCCCCCCAGAGCACCACCATCACCGGTCTTTCCTGCTGCTCAAAATACGTGAGCAGCCGTTCAAGCATCTGGTCGCTCACCTTGAGCGCATTGGCATAATTTTCAAGGCTCCTGCGCGCCTTTTCTTCCTCAACGCCCGTTACACGGATTCCTTCCATTTCGCTTTCGTAATCATAGCCGCCATGGTTTTGATACGTGAGCGCATAGCAAAACCACGGCTTTTCCCGGGGCCGCTGCTCATATTCCAGGATGATCTGCTCAAACA
>DVMG01000031.1 GCA_018715105.1 Candidatus Ventricola intestinavium | reverse complement strand
TTCAAACGGTCTGCAGCCGCCTTATATTTCAACGGCAAAGCGCCGGCCTCAGACATCGAGCCGCGGGATTGACATCGCTTTATCGGGGAGGGGGAATGCGTATCATCCCCTCCCCAACGGCTTTTTCCCCGGCGTCCCCGCACGGCGCGGATAAATGTCCGGGGTCTTTCCCGTCTTCTCCGTGATCAGCAGGACGTGCGCCCATTCCTCTCTTCCGGGCACCGGGGCATCGAGAATGCCGCGCACCGTACCGCCCAGCAGAAAGGCCGCGCGTCGCGCTGCCGTCATCTCCTCGCTAAGGCCCGGCCCCTTCCAGGCGATGGACAGGCCGCCTTGCCTGAGAAACGGCAATGTCAGTTCCTGCAGCACGGGCGCAGCGGCCACCGCACGGGAGACCGCCGCATCATACTGCCCGCGGTATAAGGGAAGCCTGGCGGCATCCTCCGCACGCGCATGCAGCGCCTCGGCCTGAAGGCCCAGGCGCGAAAGCGCATCCTGTAAAAAGAGGATGCGCTTTTTTAGCGCGTCCAGAAAGGTCATGCGCAGATCGGGCCGCAGGATTAAAAGCGGCATGCCGGGAAAGCCCGCGCCCGTTCCCACATCGATCACCCGCGCGCCGGCGGCGAGCAGGCCGTGGGGCAACGGCGCGGCGCTGTCAAGGTCATGGCGGTCGACGCGCTCATCTTCGTCAAGCACGGCTGTCAGATCCATGCGCGCGTTGTATTCATCCAGAATCGCGTGAAACGCCTCAAAGCGCTCAAGCGCCGCCGCATCTGCCGCAATTCCCATCTTTTCAAGGCCGTTTTTCAGCCTTTCTCGGTTCATTCCCATATGCTCTCCAGACAGAATTTAATCCAGCTGAGTCCCTCGCGAAAGTGATTTTTTATAAAATATTCCGGCTTGGAGGGGCTTCCCTTGCCCGTGGCTTCGATGCCCACCTGTCTGCACAGCGCCAGGGCGCGGGGCACATGATAATCGCTTGTGACGACAAGCGCCCTTTCAAGCCCGCGATGCTCCATAATGGCCCGCGCATATTCAAGATTTTCACGCGTGTTAAAGGAAGCCGTCTCCGCCACGACATCCTCCCCGGCGACGCCGTGCGCCATCAGCCAGTCCCGCATGACGTCGCCCTCCGCGCGCGGCTCGTTGGCTCCCTGTGCGCCGCATGCGATGATGAGCTGCGGCTTTGCCTGATAGGCTTCAAGCGCCGCCGTCAGCCTCCGCTCCAGTGCAACGGAGGGCGTGCCGTCCTCTTTCACCTGCGCGCCCAGCACGATGATCACATCGGAATCCCCAGCCGGCGGCAGATGTGTCTCCATGTAATAGACAAAGCCGATCAGCGCCGCAGCAGCAAGCACGAAAAGCAGCGCGAGCGCAAGAACGATCATCGCCATCTTCCTTCCAAATCGTTTGATCAATGCATTTCTCCTTCAAATTCAAAGCGGTCTATGTCCATCCGCCTCCACCGCCGCGCGTTTTTCCATGGGCCTGATGTCCCCGCTCATCCGGATGATATTCCGGCCCCGCTTTTTAGATCTCGTGAAAGCCGTTTGAAAATTCCAGCCCGCCCAGCTCGACTTCCTGCTCCTCGCGCAGCGTGCCGCGTTGTCCGGGCACGGCGCGGCTGCGCATCACATAGCTGACATCCTCCTCCGGCTGCCCGGGAAACTGGCTGTTTCGAGTCATGGAATACACACCGTCCCCTGCAAAAATCAGATGATCCACCACCCGCACTTCGACCACTCTCAGGGCGTTGATCAGCCGGTTTGTCGTGTCATAATCCGCCTGAGAGGGCTCGGCCTTTCCGCTGGGGTGATTGTGCGCCAGCAGCACCGCGTGGGCGTGATGGCGCAGAGCCGTGGCCACCACTTCGCGCGGATAGAGATTGACCTCGTCGATGGTGCCCCTGTGCAGCAGCGCCGGATGCAGCACGCGCCCGCTCTGATCCAGGCAGATCATATACACGTGCTCTTCATGCATGCCGATAAACAGAGCGCCCGCATAGCGCCTGGCCGTGGCCAGGTTGAGGATCACCGGCCGCTCCCCCATTGCGCTGCGCCGGTAATAGCGCATCAGCTGCGGCATCAGGCAGATCAGGGAGGCAGCGTTTTTGCCCATTCCATTCACGCGCAGAAGCTCGCTCTCATCTGCCTCCAGCACGCCGCTGAAAGAGCCGAATGTATCGATCAGCTCATGCGCCAGGGGATTGACATCCCGCTGGGGAATGGCATACATCAAAAGCAGCTCCAGCACCTCATGCTCCGAGAAGGAAGACAGGCCCTCCCGGAAAAAGCGCTCCCTGAGACGCGCGCGATGCCCCGCATGAATAGACGGGCCCTTTTTCTCTTTCGCGTGATCCTGCATGCCTGTGTGCCTTCTTTCCCCCGCTGTTTCTGCCAGGCGGCGTTTTCGGCGCCCTGATGGATGGTGATGGCGGCCTTATGCACCCAAAAGAGAACCGGAATGGAGGGAGAAAAGGATCTCCTTCAGCTGATCAAAGCTGTGCACAACCGGGCATCCCGATGCCTCAAGGCGGGGCAGATCATTGTGTCCCCAGCTGACCAGCACGCACCGGGCGCCGAGCTTTTGAGCCAGCTGCGCATCGGTGGCCATGTCCCCCACCAGGATCGTGTCATCGCCCGTCAGGCCAAGGCGCGCCATGTGCTTGCGGGCAATGTCCGTCTTTTTTCCTCCGCTCTCATCCGCGCGGCCGTCAATGGCGCGCATATACGGTGTGAGCCCCAGCGCATCGCACTGGGCCCGCAGGGACGGCGTGTAAGAGGCCGAGAGGACGGACTGTGTATACCCGATCCTGTCAAAATGCCGGACAGCCTCCAGCGCCCCGGGCACAAGCCCCGCCCCCACTGCGCCCGCATTGAAAAGATCCAGCCACAGTCTTGATATAGTTTCATAAGGATATGCAACCAGATCAATGCCCAGCGCGGCATAAAAGTCGTACACGGGCATGGTCATATGCCGGCGGTATGTGTCCAGCGTGATGCGCGGCAGGCCAAGCCTGTCAAAGACGGCGTTATCCACATCGACGGAAAGCTGCGCGTCGCCAAGCAGCGTGCCGTTAAAATCCCAGATGATGTGCTTCATACAAACCCCCATCGTCCTTCTATTATATCCTTGCGCACATCTTCCGTCAACCGCGCCGGATCGATCAACCGGCGCGCCGCGCTCATTCAAACAGCGCGCGGATGTCTTCAGCGCTCAGCTGGGTGGGCATGGCTTCCCCGGCGGTGATCATCTGATCAAACAGCTCGCGCTTGCGCGCGCCGAGCCGCACAACCTGCTCTTCGATCGTTCCTCTGGTGATCAGGCGGATGACCGTCACCGCCCGTTTTTGCCCGATCCGGTGCGCGCGATCCGTCGCCTGATCCTCCGCCGCGGGATTCCACCAGGGATCAAAGTGAATGACCGTGTCCGCGCCCACCAGGTTGAGGCCCGAACCGCCTGCCTTCAGCGAAATCAGGAAGACCTGCCCCTTGCCGCCGTTGAACTGCTCCACCATGTCCATGCGTCGCCTGGATGGGGTATCGCCATCCAGATACAGGCATTCAATGCTGACCGCCTCCAGCCTGCGCCGGATGATGCGCAGCATCCGTGTGAACTGGGAAAAGATCAGCGCGCGGTGGCCTGCCTCCAGCGAGCCGGGCAGGATGTCAAGCAGCAGATCCAGCTTTCCGCTTGAAGCCGCATAATCGTTGAGCACGAGCGCCGGATGGCCGCAGATCTGGCGCAGCTCGGTGATGGCGGCCAGCATCTCGATACGGTTTTGCCCCATGCTCTCCACCTGCGGACGCAGCCTGAGCAGACTGGCCTGATAGACGCGGTGCTGCTCCTCGGTCATATCCGCAAGCAGCTGGATTTCCACCTTATCCGGAAGTTCACGCAGCACATCCCCCTTGACGCGGCGCAGCAGGAAAGGGCGGATGCGCCTGCGCAGCACATCCATCTCCTCGCCCGTGCCGAACCGGTGCATGAACTGCGCAAAGGAAAGCAGGTATCCCGGCAGCACAAAATCAAAGATCGACCAAAGTTCGCCGGGATGGTTTTCCATCGGGGTGCCGGTCAGAGCAAAGCGCGTCTGCGCCCGAAGCTGCTTGACCGCCGCTGCGCCCACGCTCATCGCGTTTTTGATATACTGCGCCTCATCAAGAATCGCAAAGCGAAACGGAATGCCGGAAAGCTGGCCGATATCCCGCCGAATCAGGGGATAGCTGGTCAGATACACGTCGATGTCTCTCCCGGGGCCGGTGAGCCGGGCGATGGTCTGCGCGCGCTGGGCCTGGCCGCCTTCCGCGGCGACAACCCGCAATTCCGGCGCAAACCGTGCAATCTCCGCCATCCAGTTATAGACAAGCGATGTGGGCGCCACCACAATGGATGCGCGGTCCTCCTTCCCGCTGTGCTTGACCCAGGACAGCAGCGCAATGACCTGCAGCGTCTTGCCAAGGCCCATGTCGTCGGCAAGGATGCCGCCCATGTGCAGCCGGTCCAGCGCCTGCATCCACATAAATCCTCTTGTCTGATACGGGCGCAGCATGCTGCCCAGAGGCTCCGGGCAGGGTTCGCCGTCGGATTCAAGGCTTGCCACCATCTGCTTGACGCTGTCGTCCGCCTCAACGGGCAGGCTGCTGCCTTCCAACAGGCTCACCATGTAGGCGGCGCGGTAGGAGGCCACCTCCAGGATGCCGCGCCCGAAAGAGGTTTCCCGGTCGGGATCGGATTCGCTCTGCGCGCCCACAGCGGCGTCGGCCAGCTCGCGCCACTCGTCCATTTCCGTGAGATCCAGGAATGTGCCGTCACGCAGCCTGAAATAGCGCTTGCGGTCACGCAGCGCGCGCAGAATCTCCAGGATTTCCTCAGCGGGTTCGCCGTCCTGCTCCATTTTGAGGCGCAGTGCGCCGTCCTGCATGCGCAGCGTGCCGGTGAAGTGCGGCTTGCGCGGCGCCATGCGCTTGAAATCCTCTGAACAGTAAACCTCTGCCATGCGCTGCATCTGATAGATGCCTTCCGTCAAAAACCGGTAAACCGGTTCCTGCCCGCTCAGCACGACGCGCCCCTTCTGCATGCTGAATCCCGATGCAGCCAGCAGGTCAAGCGCCCGGTGTTCGCCCGCCGCGTCGCGCAGCATGAGCAGGCGCTCGGTATCCTTCGGTGCTTCAGGGGAAAAGGGATCAATCTCTTCCTCTCCATAGAGAAACACCATCCGGCAGAGAACCAGCTTCTGTTCACGGTCAAAATACGCGCGCACCTGGAGCGGGCGGCGCACAATCCGCTCGGCCAGCGGCCCGTCAAATGTCACCGTTCCCGCCTGCTCAAGCGCCGGCAGCAATTCGGAGATCACGCGCGGGCTTTGCCGGGCATCAAAGCGGAACGACGCCTGCGCCTGGTTTCCCGTTCGCAGCAGCACGCGAACGATGTCCCGCTGCGCGGCAGGCAGGCACAGCGCATCGCCCTCACAGAAGACAAACGCGCATTCCGCATCCAGCATGCGCAGGGACCGGGGCATCTGCGCACGCACTTCAATCTCGCGCCCGCTTGCAAAAACACCGAAAAGCAGCTCCACCTGCCCTTCAAACACACCGGATACGCTGTATGTCTTTTCCCCCACACCGATGCGGAAGGGCTTCTCCCTGAGCAGATTCATCAGCCTGGGAACAAAGCGCTCCGGCAGGGTCAGGTATTTGGCGTCCAGCCCGGTCTGCAAAAGCCGGCCTTCCAGATGGCTGACATAGGCAGCATCCTGCAAAAGCCGGATGATCTTCTCATCCACGCCTGAAAAGCCCATCCATTCCGGCTCCAGCACAAATCCCTTGCCAAAGGGCATGCTCGTCTTTTCCTGCAGTCCCTGCAAAAACTGAGCCATGGATTTAACCACATACAGGCGCTCCTGCCCCACGCGCAGGCTTACGCGCACGCTTTCATTCTCGCCAAGCAGCCGGAGTGTGACTTCCAAACGGATCGGCATCTCCACAGGCAGCGCGCTTTTCAGCGCCCCCATCAGCGCCCCCGCGTTTTCTCTGGCACGGCGCCTGCGCATCTCCTCCATCGCCCCGGTTGAAATGGCCATCATCATCGCCGCTGCCAGATGGCGGCAGGGCCTGTGCACATTGCAGAAAAAATCGCATGTGCAGCGACCGCTGAGCTTTATGCCGGTTCCCACGCGCACAATACGCCTCGGCTCCCCGTCTACCGCAAAGCGGAGCATGCCGCTCTCCTCCTCGATGGGATGGACACCGCCGGCACGGTAGAGCGCAAGCCCTGCCTGATATTCCTCCTCCGGTGTGATGCGCCGGAGCCTCTCCAACTCTTCTGACACAGAACCTCTCCGCTTCTGACAAGATTTTTTCTGTTTCCCGCCGCGTCTTTGCGGCATCAGGAAGAACAAAAAGGGTAACTGAATTGTAATTCTCCGCGCGCCCCTCAATTCCTGCCGGGAAAAAAACACAAATGCCGCCTTCCGCCGGAGGCCGCAAACACAAAAAAGCAGGAGAAGATCTCTCCTCTCCTCGCGGGGAAAAACGATCTTCTCCTGTTTACGTTTGCATTCAGGTCTGCGCCTCGCCGGATGTGGCTTCTCCATCCCCGGTCTGACTTCCGTCTCCGGTCTCGCTTCCGTCACCCGTCTGATCTCCGCCTTCCGCGGGAGGCGTCTGCTCCGGCTCTGCGGTGGGCGTCGCCGTGGGCTCCGGGGTCGCGGTCGCTTCCGGAGTGCTGGTTGCTTTCGGGGTGCGGGTCGGCCTCGGGGTGCTGTCCGCTGTGGAGGTGGCCACGCCGCTTCCGATGGTCAGGCGCTGCTCCTGCGGCTCCACGGCGCCGGCGATGGCGCCGTCCGCCAGCACCACGACAGGCTGCTCATTGTCGACAATCTGAATAAACGTTTTGCCAACCTTCATGGGCAGTTCCTGCCCATTCTCATCAAAGAACACCATGCGGTTTTGCAGATGATCCGTTTCCGTGCAGTCACGGGCCCATGTGCCGCGAATATACCGGCCATTCTGGAAAATCTCGCACACGCCTTCGCCGTTCAGGCGGATCACGGGGCGGGATGGGTTGCCGCTTGCCCAGGAAATATCCGTGCGCAGGATGATCACGTTGGCATACGCACACTGCTCGCCCGTCAGCGCGTCGACATAAGGCTCGCCGTTGCGGTAACGATCGTAAAGCCCTGTTAAATCGTTGTACTGGTAGGCGGTCACGTATGCATACTGCGTCTGCTTATAGCTGATGACGATGCCGTTGACATCTTCGCCGCGCTCAAGCCCCGTATCGGTGAACAGGAAGGGATGCGGCGTGGGGGTCAGGCTGTAATTGTTATAAACCTCTGTCAGATTCATGCGCACGTTATAAGGCGCCACATGGCCGTATTCGTTGGAACGCGGGAACCAGTCGGCATACTTGGTCATGCCGTTGAGATAGAAGGGATAAGAGAGCGTCCCCTCCGCGCTGTTGGCCTTGACCCAGTTGAGCACGTTGTTGCCGTCCCGGCCCTCCTGCATGCCGTAGAAACAGAGGGTGCCGCCCCACATCTCCCGCAGGTTGCACATGACCACGCGCGCGGAACGGACAGGCCCTGCCGCTTCCGGATACTCGCTCATGAACAGAGCCAGGGAGCGTGTGGAACCATCCGCCTGGATGGGGAATTCATACATCAGATCCGCAGAAGCCACGCCCCAGTGCGGAAGCGCGCGGGCATGGGTGTCGATGACCACCAGCGTTGGCTTGTATTCCCCGGAAAACGCCTCTCCTGTGATCGGATTTATTCCCTCCTGGACGGGATTTTCACCGGGCATGGCCATGGTCACGCTGGAACCGCCGTAGGACGCAGGCGCCCCCAGCTGCTGGGCCGTTCCGCTCGCCGTCAGCCCGCTGGCAGAGTAATCCGCCGCTCCGGCCGCGGCCGGCACGGCCGTCAGCGCCGCAAGCACGGCCGCCGCCAGAAACCTGAGGGATTTTCTCGTCAACATGTTTTTCTCCTCCTCTTTGTTGATGCTCTTTGTTGATGATTGGCCGAATATGGCATCGTCCTGTGTAACATGGATAACATCGTCAGAGGTGGTGCCATCCACCTATTTCATTAGACGTCAGGAATCCTCACATTCTTGCATGATTTTTCAAAAATGTCGAAAAATGGCTTGCTTTTGTAATTTTTACAAAAATGACAAAATCATGTAAAAAATTAAATGATTTGTGCGTCTAATTAAATAGAACCATCCATAGACCGTAACAAACTGTAACAAAACGATGACATGATTCTGCACAGGGAGGGAAACTTGATGTCCATGCTCGCCGCTCTCACCATGAACCGCCTGTTTGGCACAGCCCAGAAGAGGGAAACCAAGCATAGGGAAATTCCCGGAAACAGAACAGCCACCGTGCGCGCGCTCAGCGACCTGGGCGAGAGCATCGCATCGGGCGTGCACGTGATTTATTCCCCGGTTCGGCTGTATCTTTGCGTATCCATGCAGCCCAAGCCCGAAGCGCTGCACGCGCAGAAGGAGGCGGACAGACGCATGGCCGCCGGCCTGTTTGATGTGGATGAGCTGTGGAGCGCTGCCGCAGTCAATGCGCGCTGGGCGCGCCGCGCTTTTCTGACAGACGGCGACGGGCGTGTGCTGGAGCGCGCCGTCTGCGGCGCCCGCGGCATGACCGATGCCGGCGCACGGGAAGCGTTCTTTGAATTCAACGCGCTGGATCCCTATCCCGAAGCCATGTATCTGACCGACGGAATCACCCGCGTTCGGGTAAAATAGCCGGTCCGCTCTCAAAGACATCCTCCGTCCCGGCGGATTTCCATGCAAAAACGGGTGTCAGGAAGGATTTTTTCCAATCCGCGTCGAAGCAGGTGACAGCGCCCGGATGGGATGCGCCTGGTATCCGCTCCCTTTTTCCGGGCTTCCTGCATGTGCTTCCCAGCGAACCGTTAAAGCCCGGCCCCATCCCTGAAAGGCCCTTGAAAACAGAGGGATGGCGAGAAAACCGGATGGGAAAAAAGAGGAAATCCGCATGCAATCTGAGGATAAAGGCGGGATTTGGCATGAATTTTCTTTCAGACGCAAAGGCGCTTGAGGCGCAGATGCGCGCGCTCTTTGAAGAGCTGCATCGCGATCCGGAACCCCCTCATCAGGAGATACGCACCCACGCGCGTGTGCGCGGGATCCTGAACCGGGACGGCATCGAGCTGCTCACGCCGGCTGATAACATCACTCTTGCCGTGGTGCACGGCGCGCGTCCGGGCCGGACGGTGGGCCTGCGCTTTGACACGGACGCACTCCAGATGGAGGAGCTGACCGATCTCCCCTACAAATCCATCCATAAGGGGCTGATGCATGGCTGCGGGCACGATGCGCACACCGCCATCGGCGTCTATACAGCCAGGCTTCTTCACGCGCACCGCGGCGAGCTGTGCGGCACCTATAAGATCGTCTTTCAGCCTGCGGAGGAATGCGAAGGCGGCGCGCGCGAGGTGATCGCCACCGGGCTTGTCGACGATGTGGAGGCCTTTTTCGGCCTGCATCTGTGGAGCCCCTATCCCACCGGCACGCTGCACGCCACGCCCGGCGGCGTCTGCGCCGCTCCGGACATGTTCAGGGTGACGATTCATGGTCAGGGCGGGCATGGCGCCGCTCCGGATCAGTGTGTGGACGCGGTCACAGCCGGCGCAGCCGTCGTCCAGTCTCTCCAGCACATCGTCTCGCGCTTTGTTTCCCCGATGCAGAGCGTCGTGGTGACAGTCGGTTCTTTCCATGCCGGCACACGCTGCAATATCATCGCGCAGGATGCCGTGCTGGAGGGGACGCTGCGTTCCTTCGACGACGCGGTGCGCGAAAAACTGCTTGAAGACTTTCGCCGTGTGATCACACAGGTGAGCGCCGCGCACGGCTGCACAGCCGATATCCAGATCACCGAAATCGCCGGTGTGGTCTTTAACGATGAGCGTCTGACCTGCCTGGCCAACGAGGCCGCCGCCGAACTCGTTTCTCCCGATCAGATTCAGCCTCAGATTCCCACCATGCTGGGGGATGACTTTGCGGAATACCGCCGCATTGCTCCCAGCTGCTATGTGCAGGTGGGCATGTATAACGAGGCCAAAGGCTGCTGCCATGCGCATCACCACGGCCTGTTTCAGG
>DVMG01000030.1 GCA_018715105.1 Candidatus Ventricola intestinavium | reverse complement strand
CTTAAATTCCTGAAGCTTTCCTTCGTCAAGGAGCTTCAAAAGCTCCATAAATTCCTTGCGGATTTCTTCTTCCATTGGGATTCCCTCCTATCATTTTCAGTCGTATCGGGTCATGAAAATGCAGGTTTACCCCAAAAACGGCGCAAAAAAGCGCACAGCATTCAGCCGCGCGCCCTGTGTCTGCTTAAAGACGGCGTGACGCGGCCGACGGCGCACCCTGCGCCAGACGTTCTCGGGGATCGCCCGCAAGGCTACTGGGATGATCGTCCACGTCGTTCACCTCCGCATGATTTTCTTGCAATGGACCGTGCGCATCCCGCGCACCCATGTTTACAATACCCTCTTTTGCCCGCTTTGTCAACCGGAAACTGACCGATTGTGCGCAAATTTCATCTGAATTTCACATGGCCATTCAATGCCCTTTTTCCGAACGCTTACACGCAATATCCCGCGCCCGCGCGCACCAGATAGAGCACCCGCTGCGCCACGGGGATCCCCGTGATTTCCGCCAGCGCCTCGGCATAGATCTCAAGCTGCGGCCGGTGCCGCGCCATAGCTCCCGGCACATCCGAAGCGGAATCCGTCTTATAGTCCACCAGCACCCAGGAGCCCTTCTCCATAAAGCAGCAGTCGATCACGCCTTGAAGCAGCTGTTCTCCCTGCGCTGTCTTCCGTCGGAATGTAAACGCCCACTCGCGCTGCACACACGCGCTGTGCAGCATGCGCGCTCCCAGAGGAGATGCAAACAGACGGGTGATCATCGCAGGCGGCACAGCCCCGGCCTCGGCCGCTGTAATCACCCCATCCTCGCGCATCCTGGATACCTGGCAGGCGATTTCCTTTCCAAGATCCCGGGTCATGCGCAGGGCCTCCAGATCGAGCATGCGCACCATGCGGTGAAACGCCGTGCCAATCTGCGCCCCGGTCAGGCGTTTTTGCGTCATAAAGCGCGGCAGCGGCTGCATGTCCATGTCACGTGAATGGATTTCATCCTCCGCGGCCCGCTTTTCATCGCGCAGGATTGCGCTGACGCTCATCTTTCTTACGGCGGCTGTGCTCTTGATCCGAAATGCCAGCTGTTTTTCCAGTCTTTCATCGCGCGGCGCGTTTTCAAGCCGGGCCAGCAGGCGCAGGACGTCTTCCTGCGTCCTCCGGGAGAGCACCGCCGCCCGCTCCTCCGGATGGGCAAACACGCGCCAACGCGATTCGCTGGCCCGGATATCTTCCTCAGGGAGGTTCAGGCCGGCTCCCGCGGCGGCCAGGGTTGGGCACACCATATCAAGCCCGGTGTGCATGGCAAGCAGGCCGGCGGCATCCTGCGCATGCATCCAGTGTTCAGGCGGGGCCTTTGCCCCCACGTCGCCCACCAGGATCAGGCGCTCACGCGCGCGCGTCATCGCCACGTAGAGAATGCGCACCTCTTCGGCGAGCTGCTCCCGCCCGCTCTTGATCCGGATCGCCCGGCGTAGCCATGTGTCCCGCTCGCTGCCCAGATCCATGTCGATGCACGGGAGCCCCACCCCCAGCTCCGCATCCAGGAGCACGCGCTCCTGCCGGGGTTTTCCGCTGATTTTCCTGCCCAGCCCCAGCACAATGACAACCGGAAACTCCAGCCCCTTGCTCTTATGGATGGTCATGATGCGCACAACATCCTCATTCTCGCCGATCGCGCTGGCACTCATGGAATCTCCGCCCGCACGAAGCCTGTGTGCATAGCGTAAAAATGCATGCAGCGAGCCTCCCTGCGCGCGCATGAATTGCCTGGCGCGGGAGGTGAGCAGGTGCAGGTTAGCCTGGCGCGAAGCCCCGCCCGGCAGAGCGCCGGCCTGCGCAAGGAAGCCCGTCTCCGCATAAATGCGCTCAATCAGCCTGTCCACGCCCTGGTGGCGCGCGCACAGCCGCCAGCGTGCCATGCGCGCTTCAAACGCCCTGAGCTTCTGGGCCAGCGCGTCGCTCTCCTCCTCGCGATAGCGGCGCACGGCTTCGTGATACGGGGTCTTCACATCCGGCGTATGAATCCGAATCTGGGCCAGCTGCGCCTCATCAAGCCCCAGCGCAGGGCCGCGTAGCGCGGATAGAAGCGCCTCGTCCCGGGAGCCGTTGTCAATGGCCTCCAGCAGGGCGATCATCGCGCGCACCTCCGGGATATCAAAATATCCCTCTCCCGCGTCGCAGAACACGGGGATGCCCTGCGCTCTGAGCACATCCGCCGCCATCGGCGCCCATGAGCGGGCCACGCGCATGAGCACCGCCACATCACGATAGGCCAGCAGCCGCTCTTCCCCCGTCTTCGCGTCGTAAAAAGGGGTTCCTACCAGCTCCCGGATCCGCTGCGCGGCGATCATCGCCTCGCGCTCCACCGCCGCCAGCTCCCGTTCTCCTTCCTGCGCCTCCTCCGCGCCGCCCGCCTCCATCTCTTCCTCATCAGGCGTCTGCCGCGCGCCATCCTCCGCTTGGTAAATCAGATGCAGCTCAAGAGGGGCGTCGTCCTCGCGCACCGGCAGGCCGCAAAAGAGCTTTTCCCGTTCGTCATATTCGATCTCCGTGGCATCCGCGCGCATGATGCGGGAAAACACCGCATTCACGCCCTCCAGCACATTGGCGCGTGAACGGAAATTCCTCTGCAGGTCAATGCGCCTTGACTGTTTTTCTTCCTCCCGGTCAAATCGTGCCGCCTTTTCAAGGAAAAGCGCCGGTTCCGCCTGGCGAAAGCGGTAAATGCTCTGCTTGACGTCCCCCACCAGAAACAGGCCGTCCTCCCGGGCAAAGCTGCCGATGATCGCCTCCTGAATCGCGCTTGAATCCTGGTATTCGTCGATGAACACATACCGGTATCGCCCGGCCAGGTCCTGGCGGACCTCCGGCTGCTCAAGCGCCCGGAGCGCGCCATGCTCCAGATCGTCAAAATCCATCAGGCCGCGCTGGCGTTTGGCCGCTGTGTAGAGCGCGTCGTATGTCCGGATCAGCTCCGCAAGCCCTGCCAGAGGCAGACACGTCCGGTTCTGATCCTGGGCGGCTTCCTCCGGCGTCAGCGAAAATGCGCCGGCAAGTGCGCCCAGCGCCTTTTTAAGCGCATCGCGCTTTGCCTTGACACGCGCGGCCTTTTCCTCGTCAAAGACATCGCCCTTCTTTTTGCGTCCCAGCGCGGCAAACGCAAGCCCCTCAAACGCCGCATGCAGCGCGCCGTATCCCTGTTGCGATGCAGCGAGCAGATCCGTAAGCAGCGCCACATCCTGCGCGCATGCCGCCGCGTAGTGCGCCGGACCATCCTCCTCCCGGCATTCCTTCAGCGTATCCTCCGCATCGCGCAAAAGCCGGTTCAATCGTCCGCGCGCATCCCCGCACAGCAGCGCAGCTGCAGCCCCCGCCTCCATCGTCTTTGCATCGGCCGAGGCCTCTTCCTGCGCCCTTTCAAGAAACGCCCAGGGATCCGGGCGCGTCATCATAAATCGGTAAACCGTCAGCGCCATCTCGCTCAGCTCCTCCTGGGTGTAGCAGCGGTCTGCAGCGAGAAACGCCTCGCTGCCCACCTCATAACAGCTGTAAAGCGCATCCTCCATGGCCTGGCGGCTGAGCACGCCGCACTCCTGCTCGTCCCCCACGCGGAACGCGGGATCAATCCCCAGGGCCTGAAAGTGCTCGCGCAGCAGGCTGCCGCAGAACCTGTGCAGCGTGGAAATGCTCGCTCGGGAGAGAGCCATCCCCTGCTCGGCAAGCGCCGGTTCCGTCTGTGCGGCTTCGCCAAGCGCCTGACCGATGCGCAGGCGCATCTCGCCGGCCGCGGCATTGGTAAAGGTGACCACCAGCATCCGCTCAATCGGGCATCCCTCCAAAACCAGGCGCACGATGCGCTCTACCAGCACGGCTGTTTTGCCGGATCCGGCGGCTGCACAGACAATCAGGCTGTGGCCTCTGTCTGTGATGGCGTCCCACTGCTGCGGCGTCCAGTTTGGCATGGCTGTTTCCTCCCTACGTTCCTTCTGTTTGCATTATAGCACAAGCGGCCCCGGTCAAAAAGCATGTTTTCGCCCTTCCCCCTTCATGCACGGTGTGCATGATGAAAAAAGAATCCCGCTGCACCGGGAAAAATTGACATTCCCCCGCTCATCGTGTACAATAAAACGACGCTGATAATCCGCATTCCTTCGGGCAGACTAATCAGGAGCATCAGCCAAGGAGGCAAAACATGGGCGCTTCTCGCAATCAGGAATCCGCACGCCGGGAAAAAGACGGCGTGATCTACTACGACCGCGGCATCCTCACGGGCAAGGACGGCCGGCGCTATCAGCGCTATGCCATCAAGACCCATTTTGTTCAGCCTGGGGAGGATCAGGCGGAGCTTGTGCGCCGCTATGTGCTGCCGCTTTACCAGCCGGGAGACTGCCTCTCCTTTACGGCAAAGGTGATGGGCATGTGCACCGGAAACGTGCGCACGCTGGAAGACACGCATCCCGGCTTCTTTGCCCGGCTGCTGGCCCCCTTTGCCGGCCACAATTCAACGGGTATCGGCATGCATCAGCCCTATAAAATGCAGCTTGTCATTGAAATCTGCGGCCTGCCGCGCGTGCTGCTGGCTGCGGCGGTTTCCGCCGTGACGCGTCCCTTTGGCATCCGCGGTCTGTTTTACAAGATCTGCGGTCACGGCGTGGCGGGAATTGACGGCTTTTATCCGGATTCTTCCTTCGAGGTGTATCACACGATGGGGGTGCTCAACCCGGAAAACCCGGTTGCCCTGTGCGACGCGTTGGAAGCGGCCACGGGCGTGCCCACGGTGATCATGGATGCCAATGACTTCGATCAGAACCAGCTGGGCAAAGGAACCCGCTTCCCGCTGACCGACGATCAGATTCAGGATGCCATGGCGGACAACCCTTCCGGCCAGGGGGACGAGCTTACCCCGTTTATCCTGATTCACCCTCTCGGGAACTGAAGGGAGCGCGGGCCGTCCATGCGGCGGCCCGTGTCTTTTCGCCCTTTGGGGGCTGACACACGGTTCAGCGGAACGGCCTGTCTGCGCCGGGTAAAAATGCGCCTTCTGCCCTTCCGCTGAAACTGGGAGACAAAGGAGAATCGCCATGTCTATTACGGCTCAGGTTCTTATTCTCTTCATCGTCGTGCTCATCGGCGTGCTTTGCCGCAAGCTGCGCTATTTCACCGATGAAACCATCCGGGGCACCACACAGATCGTCGTCAACATCACGCTGCCCTGCCTGACGATCTCCAACATGCAGCGTCCGTTTGCCGCGGATGTGCTGATCAATTTTCTTTTGACGCTCGGCCTTTCCTCCGCCGTGATCCTCGTTTCCCTCTTTGGCACGCTGCTTTTGTTCAGGCGGCGCGATCCCGCCCGCAGGGCGGTGATGGCCAATCTGGAGGCATTTTCCAACTGCGGGTTTATGGGGTATCCCATCATCCTGGCCATCAATCCGGACTGGATGATGTATGCCGTGGCTTACAATATTTCCTTCACGTTCATCACCTGGACCCTGGGTGTGAGCCTCTACCGCGGCGGAAGCGGCATGGATCTGCGCCGCGCGCTGCTCAATCCGAATCTCATCTCGGCGCTGATCGGTTTTTCGCTCTTCTGCATGAACCTCTCTCTGCCGTCCATTCCGGCCCAGGTTCTCTCCATGGTCGGCGGGCTGACCACGCCGCTGTCCATGCTCCTCATCGGCACACGGGTGTGCGGCGTGCACTTTGCGGATTTCAAGGATATCGACTATCATCTGGCCGCTGCTCTGCGGCTGGTGATCCTTCCGCTGCTTACCTACGGGCTTTTGCGCCCCTTCCCGCTTGCCCCGGCGGTGGCCGGCACGGTGTTCATTCTCACGGCCATGCCTTCCGGCACGATGACGGCCATGCAGGCCGAGCTCTATGGCGGCGATGCCGTCTTTGCGGCGCGTGCGATTGCCTATACAACCCTGCTTTCCCTGGCAAGCGTTCCCGTGATGAGCATGCTGCTGTGATGCCGCTCTTTTCCCCTTGACAGGCGGCCAGCAGGGTGTATAATCAGGGCATCCCAGGCAAATCCAAAGGAGGGCAATCCGTATGAAAATCGCAGTCACGTATGAAAACGGCGACATCTTTCAGCATTTTGGCCACACGGCCCAGTTCAAAATTTACAGCACCGGCGACGGAAAAATTCTCTCTTCCGAAGTGATCGGCACCCATGGCAGCGGCCATGGCGCGCTGGCCGGCCTGCTGCATTCACTCGGCGTTCAAACGCTGATCTGCGGCGGCATCGGCGCAGGGGCGCAGGCGGCGCTTGCGCAGGCGGGTATCCAGCTTTACGCAGGCGTGACCGGCCCGGCGGATGACGCGGTAAACGCGCTTCTCGCTGGCGCGCTTCCTCAAAGCGCACAGGCGAACTGCGATCATCACCATGGGGAAGAGGGCCATGCCTGCGGCGAACACGGGTGCGGTGAGCACGGCTGCGGCGGTTCCAGCTGTTCCTGAGGCCGGGGCATCCCCGGTTTTGATCCGGCGAAAATCCCGGAAAATTCCATAATTCCATATGTCCCGGTCATCCCAGACAGAAAGGGAGCGCAGATTCCGTATCTGCGCTCCCTTTCCGCAAATGGAGGAGTGTTATGGAAATGGAAATGGAAATGGAGGACTCATGAAAGGTTTAAAGCGAATAATAATAAATATGGAGGTTTTCCCGTTTATTTCCTTCTGTGTCCTTCCTCCTCCGGGAAGGCAGCACATTCCTTCCGCGGAGGGGAAAAAACACATTCCACATAGTCAAATTCCGTCTGTCTCAAATCAGTCTTCAAATGTATAGGGCTTAATCTGGCGCACCACGTCAAGGATCGTTCCATCCCTGGCTTCCAGCACGGCCACCACCCGCTCTTCAAACTGCACGGGATCCGGCCGGCCGACAATGCTATACGCCTTTTCCTTCAGCGACTCAATGGTGACATGCGGGATCCCCGCATCATCCAGGCACTTGATCAGGTCGGGCCGCAGCGGATTGACGGCAATGCCGTAATCCGTCACCAGCACATCCACGCAGTCGCCCGGCGTGGTCACGGTGACCACATGCTCACACACGGTCGCCATGCGGCCGCGTACCAGCGGCGTCACGATGATGCAGCATTTGCTGCCGGCCGCCGTATCCGGATGGCCGCCCGGCGCGCCGCGGAGCACGCCGTCCGATCCCGTGAGGACGTTGACATTAAAGCCCGTATCGATCTCCAGCGCCGCGAGAACAACAAAGTCCAGCTTGTTGACAAACGCGCCCTTGTTGGCCGGGTTGGCATACTGGCTGGCGCTCATCTCATAGTGGCCGGGGGTCTGGTTGATGCTGTTGACGGCGTCCAGGTCAAAATCCTGCACGTCGATCACCTTGCCCACCTTGCCCTTTTTGAGCAGCTCCACCATGGGGCCGCAGATTCCGCCGATCGCCCAGCCCATCTTGATGCCGCGCTCGTCCATGAATTTCTCAAGGAAGAGGTTGGCGGCCAGGCTCGGCCCGCCCACGCCCGTCTGGAAGGAAAAACCTTCCTTAAAATAGGGGGTGCATGCGATCACCTTGGCCACGTTTTCCGCCATCATCAGATCGCGCGGATTCTGGCTGATGCGCGCCGCGGCAGAGGCAATCTTTTTCGGGTTGCCGATGGAGTCGACGACCACGACCGCATCCACGTCAATCGCCTCCACAGAGGCGGGCATATTCGGGAAATCCACCAGGCAGTCGGTGATCACCACCACATGATCGGCATACTTGGCGTCCGTCATCGCATAGCCCAGCGAACCGCAGTTGCTCTTGCCGCCAATGCCGCGGCAGTTGCCCACGCAGTCGCTCGTCGGCGCGGCGACAAAGGCGATGTCAATGTGCACCTCGCCCGCCTCAATGGCGCGCGGGCGCCCGCCATGGCTGCGGATGATGGCCGGCGTTTTGAGCTTTCCGTGGGAAACCACGTCGCCCATGCGGCCGCGGATGCCGCTCGTCTGGATGCCAATCACCTTCCCCTGCTCGATGTAATCGGCAATGGGGTCATGCGCTTCGCCCAGAGACGTGGCGGCAATGGTCAAATCCTGAAGCCCCAGCTCTTCGATGGCAGCCTTCATGACCATGTTGACCACAAAATCCCCGTTGCGCAGGTGATGGTGGAAGGAAAACGTCATGCCGTCCTTTGCGCCGCAGTCTTTCAGGGCCTGGGCAATGGAATCGACAATCTTGCTCTCCTGCGGCTTTTCGCAGCGGCGGGTGCGGGGCGATGCCTTCTGGATGTACTTGCCATCCATGTATCCCTTTCCCTGATAGACCTCCTTGCCGCCGACAAGGAGCTCGTCCGGGATTTCGCGTCCTACTGCATTCTTCATACCAGATCCCCCTCATACATGCCGCAGGCTTTCGCCAGCTTCAGCGTGCGCTCTGCGCCCGGGATAAACGCGATGTCGACCATCTTGCCGTTCACGGTGAATACACCGATGCCGGCGGCCGCCGCCTCGCGGAAAGCGCGGACCATGGCTTCCGCCTGCATGACTTCCTTCTCGGTCGGCGCAAAAATCTCGTGCACCGGGCGGATCTGCTTGGGGTTGATCAGGCTCTTGCCGTCAAAGCCCATGGCCTTGTTCTGGCGAACCTCGGCTTCAAAGCCTTCGCTGTCGTCAAGATCGGTGAACACGGTGTCAAAGCACTGCACACCGGCGGCGCGTGCCGCCAGGAGCATCTGCCCGCGGGCAACCAGCATGTCGATGCCGTCCCGCTGAAACTTGGTCTGCATGCATTTGCGGAAATCGCCGCCGGAAATCGCCACGCCGAACATGCGCTCGGACGCGCAGCAGATCTCGTAGGCATGGAGGATGCCCTTGGGGCTCTCCAGCGCAGCCATCAGCAGCGTGCGGCCCACCTCCACGCCGAACTCGCGCTCAGCGGCTTCCACAGCGGCCTCCACAATCTGCACATCCTTTGCGCTCTCGCATTTGGCGATGCGGATGCCGTCCGCCCCGCCTGCGACGCAGACGCGGATATCCTCCTGCCAGTGCGGGGTATCCAGGCCGTTGATGCGAACGATGACCTCCGTATCGCCGTAATCGATGGTGGTCAGCGCATGGTAAAGGGAAAAGCGGGCCGCGTCTTTCTGGTTTTCCGCGACGGCGTCTTCCAGATCCAGCATGATGGAGTCGCAGCCGTAGATGTACGCGTCCTTAATCAGGCCGGGCTTCTGCGCATTCATGAACATCATGGTTCTGCGCAGGCGGAAGCGCTCGGGTTTCGGGCGTCGAATCATCGGATGACACCTCCCCACGGAATGCCGGCGTCGCTCTTCCCGCAGCTGCGGAAGACGGCGCATTCCACACGTGCCTTCAGGGTGCAGTCAAGCGCGCCCTTATCCACAACCGTCACCTTGCCGTCCGTGACGCCCAGACGTGCCAGCGTATCCAGCACGGTCGCGCGGATCTGGCGGCCGTATTGATTCATGACGCTGGAAGAGATTTCCAGCTCGATGCCCGCCTCCGCAGGCTCCACGGTGACAAGGGCGTCGCTGGATTCCAGCGTGCCCGCCGCCGCGTTTTTCTCAATCTGCATACAACAATCCCTTCCCTGTTTGGAAATGGCCCCATTCCCCGCCCAGCGGCGGGTCGGTGGGGCGGAACATGGTGAAAAGTCCAGCGCGGCGTCCGCTCCGATGCCTTAAAATCTTCAGAATTCTTAACACCCCGGCCCCGCCGATGCGCCTGTCTGAAAAACAGGCGCACCGGCAAGGCCTTTGAAGAAGCGAATCGTCTCGCCGATTCGGCAAATGGATTAGTCCTTCTTCTGCGCCCTGCGCTTCTTGATCATCGGCATCACAACCGGGGTCACCAGCATCACGATGCAGAAGATCATCAGCGGGCCGGCGATCGGGCGCATGAACATGTCAACGATGTTCGCACGGGACATGAGGTAGGCGCGGGAGAAGTTCTGCTCGCACATGCTGCCCAGAACCAGGCCGAGCACCAGCGCGGCGCTGTTCAGGTGGCAGGCCTTGACCACAACACCCAGAATGCCCGCGATGACCATGATCTGCACATCCGCGATGGACAGCTGGTTCGCGTAGGAACCGATGATGGCCAGCATCAGGATGATCGGGCCCAGGTAGGCATACGGCACAGAGAGAATCTGCGCAAACACCTTGGCGATGCCGATGGCCACGATCACCATGATGATGTTCGACACGATCATGGAGGCGAATGTCGCAGAGAGGTAGGTCGGCTGGTTGACGAGGAGCAGCGGCCCAAGCTGCACGCCCTTGAGAACGAGCGCGCTCATCATCACCGCCGCAGCGTTGCCGCCCGGGATGCCCAGGGACAGCAGAGGCACCATGGCGCCGCCGGTCGCGGCGTTGTTGGCCGTCTCCGAAGCCGCCACGCCGTCGATGACGCCGCTGCCGAACTTCGGGCCGTTCTTGGAAACCTTGGCTTCCATGGTGTAGCACAGGAAGGAAGCAATCGTCGCACCGGCGCCCGGCAGGATGCCGACGATGGTGCCGACGACGGAGCAGCGAAGCATCGTCCACTTGATGCTCCACATCTCCTTGAGGGTCGGCATCTTCGTGTTCACGCGGCCGCCGCCGATGCCGTCTTCCGCATTGAGGAAGTCCTTCTTATTGGTCTGCTTGAGCACCTCGGTCACAGCGAACAGACCGATCAGCACGGGGATCATCTCCACGCCGGCCAGCAGCTGCCTGTTGCCAAAGGTGAGGCGCTGCACGGCGTACATCTTATCCTGGCCCACGCAGGCGAGGAGCAGGCCAAGCAGGCCGGAGATAACGCAGGTGAGCACGTTTTCGCCATCCAGGCAGGTGAGGATGGACAGGCCCATGAACGTCACGGCGAACAGGTCCGCAGGGCCAAACTGAAGGGCCGCCTGCGTCAGCGGCTGGCTGAGCAGGAACATCGCAAACGCGGAGAACAGGCCGCCGACCGCGGAGCAGAACAGCGCGACACCCAGCGCCTTGCCGGCCTCGCCGCGCTGTGCCATGGGATAGCCGTCAAACGTGGTCGGCGCGGAAGACGGCACGCCCGGTATCTTGAAGAGGATGGCCGTAATCGAACCGCCCGTGATGGACGAGCAGTAGATGGCCACCAGGAAGACGATCGCCGGAATCGGCTCCATCGTATAGGTGAACGTGAGGCCCAGCGCAACCGCCATCGTGGCGGAAACGCCCGGCAGAGCGCCGAAGATCGTACCCAGGATAATAGCGACAACCACCATGAAGAACATGGAGGGATTGAAGACCACGCTAAAGCCGCTGGCAAGAAGTTCCATTGTGCTCATGTGTAACTCGCCTCCTTAACCGAAAATGCCCTTGACGCCGGACACGATGGACTCAAGGAACAGCGCGAAGTTGCGCAGGAATCCAACCGTGCCGCGCGGCAGGTTGACGCTCAGCATGCCGTTGAAGACGATGTAGAGCACCAGCGCGATGCACACGGAGGCGATCACCAGGCGCACGATCTTGCGCTCGCCCAGCAGGAAGCCGTATGCGATCAGCACCAGGATCGTGGTGACCATAAAGCCCAGCGCATCCAGGATAAGGGACGCGACAAACAGGATGACCATGCCCAGGAACATCTTGCTGGTAAAGAACTTGGGCACGCTCTGGATGAACGCGGAGAGGGTGAAGTCTTCCTTGCCCTTGTTCTTCTTGATGATCTTGAAGATGTTGATGGCAATGCAGATCAGCAGCAGGATGATGATGGCCTTGGGCCACACGTCCGGCTGCAGCGCATAGGGGTTATTGGCGGCCATGGCTGGCACCGGCGCCTCGAGCACGTGTGTGAAGAACGTGAACACGAGGAAGATGAACAGCAGAATGTTGACAATCAGCTCAAACAAAGTGCTTCAGCTCCTTCTTGATTTGGAAAGAGGGGGCAAAAAGTCCCCTCTTTCCTATCCGAGTGTATTCAGATCGTGTTAAGATTTCCGATCAGATCACTGCAGCTCCGGATAATCCTTGGTGAGGATCCCCTGGGCGCTCATGTAATCGCGCAGCACCTTCCACTCGGCCTCCACAAAAGCGGCGGTCTCTTCGCCCGGGGCGGGCACGTCGCGCTCGTCATACGCGGCGTTGTGAGTGAACTCTTTCCAGGTATCGCTCTGCTTGGCTTCTTCAACGGCAGCCACCAGCGCGTCGATCGCGCCCTGCGGGGTGCCGGTCTTGCAGAAGATCGCGCGCCACGGACCCATGTAGGAGTCGATGCCCAGCTCGCCGGAGCACTGGATGTCCGGGAAGATGCTCATGCGCTCTTCGCTCAGAGACAGGATCGGGATGATGTCGCCGGACTCAATCAGGCCGCGGATTTCATCGGTGCCGGTGATGCACAGGTCACAGTGGCCGCCGACCATCGCGGAGTTGACCTCGGAGCCGCCGGAATACGGGGTCTCCAGCAGCATCATGCCCTGGGTCGCCTGGGAGAGGGATGCGCCGTCCACGCCAGCCGCCGTCAGCATGCCGACGGACACCTCGTACGGATGCGCCGTGACGTACTCCTGAAGCTCTTCCCAGTTGGTGACGCCGTACTGCTCCATCTTCACCTTGGAAGCGGCGATGATGTTGATGGAGTGCACCAGCACATCCAGGCACTGGAACTCGGTCTTAAAGTCCATGGACGTCGTGCTGGACATGTCCATCATGAACAGGGACTGGGTGCCCAGCATAAAGGTGTAGCCGTCCGCCGGCTGCTTGTAGGTGTATTCCACGCCGTTGACGCCGGAAGCGCCTTCCACGTTGACCACCTCAACCGGCACGCCCAGGATCTCCTGGAGCAGCTGAGCCATTGGACGGATGGTGGAATCCGCGCCGCCGCCCACGCCCCACGGGCAGACGATGCTGATCTTGCGCTCGAATTTCCATTCGGATTCGGCGCTGACGCAGGCCGCCAGCCCCAGAACCATCATGGCCGCAAGGACGAGACATACGAGCTTCTTCATAGATACAGAACCTCCTTTTTATTCTCAAGCAGGCCATGTCGCTTCGCCTGCTTAAGTGACATCTCGGTGCATCCCCCCGCCGGCTCTCCTCCGTTTCTGAATTGACCCGTTCAGGCTTCTTGCACTTTTGATAAGAACATGATAATATAATTGACGACACAATGCAAATACCGATTTGCGTATGTGGTTCATAATCAAAAACTTATAAAAAGTCGTCAGACCATTACTTTTTTCCATCGGGAGGCGAGGCCACTGTGAATTTCCGGCATATCCATTACATTTTGACCGTCCTTCGGGAGGGGTCCATCACAGCCGCCAGCAAGAAGCTTTATGTCTCCCAGCCCGCGCTGTCCCAGGCCATCAAGCAGGTGGAGCAGGATCTGGGCGCCACCATCTTTGACCGCGGTACGGATCCGATCTCGCTGACCTATGTCGGGCAGCGCTATGTGGAAGCGGCGCAGGCGATTCTGGATATTGACCGCAACCTGCGCACGGAGATTGCCGAAACCAAAAAGGAGGTGCATGGCCGCCTGCTCCTTGGCATCTCCAACCAGCGCGGCATTCAGATCCTGCCTCTGGCGATTCCGGAATTTATCAAAAAATATCCTTATGTCAAGGTCGACCTGGTTGAATACGGCAGCGCCACGCTTGAGCGCCTGACTCTTGAAGGGCAGTGCGATCTGGCGCTCATCACGACCACCGAAAAGCCCAACCATCTCCACTATGTGCTCATTGAAAACGAGCAGCTTGTGCTCATGGCCGCCCGCTCAACCGATCTGGCCCACCGCTTTGCCGATGGGGAACCCATCGATATCACCGATGCGGAGAAAGAAAAATTTGTCTCCATGAGCGAGGGGCACAGCGTGCGCATCATTCAGGACAGGCTCTTTGAGCTCCACCACATGTCCCCCACCATCATCATGGAATCCAACAACATGGAGGCGGCCAAGCATGTTGCCGCGCGCGCCAATGCCGTCATGCTCATTCCGCGCGTCTATGTGGCCAATTCCATGGAGCTGCTCTTCCGGGTGCAGTGCCATCCCATCCGCAATAACGATTATGAGCGCCACTTCTACCTCTGTTACCGAAAGGGCATGTATCTGACACGGTATATGGAAGACTTTGTGCGCATTGTCTGCGACAAGCTGGGCGTGCCGTTTAACCTGCCCGGCCAGGGATGAGGCCCCGCCGTCTCTCCCAGACGAACCTTGTGAAACCAAATGAATCAGACCAAACGAAAAAGGGGCCGCGAAAAAATTCGCGGTCCTTCGTCTGCCGGCAAAACGCTTTTCTCCCGCCGGAGGGGGAGAGCCAGCCGGCATCATGCCGGTTCCGTTTTTTTATAGGCCGCATGCCCGTTCGCGCCAGCCGCTCTTCCAGTAATAGAGAAATGCAAGCAGGCTGCACAGCACCCAGCCCAGCGGATAGCCAAGAGACACCGCCTGTACGCTGCCCGGCAGCACACGGGAGATGACAAACAGGTATACCTGCCTGAACACGACAAACGAGCTGAGCATGATCACGGTCGGCGCCTTCGTATCGCCCGCGCCGCGCAGCGAACCGCTGAACACCTGGTTGAGACAGCAGATGCACAGGAACGGCGTGTTGGTGCGGATAAACAGCACACCGTAGTCCAGCACATCCGCATCCGGGGTGAAGAGCATCAGCAGCGGCCTGGCAAATGCGATCAAAAGGGCGGAAAGTGTAAGCGTGATTCCCACAGCCAGCGCAAGCGATGTGCGTGTTCCCGCTTCGGCACGCCGGATATTGTGCGCGCCGATGTTCTGCCCCACAAAGGTGGTGGCCGCAATGCCGATGGCCTGCATGGGCAGCATGACAAACTGGTCGATCTTCAGATAGGAGCTCCAGCCCGCCATGCAGGCAGAGCCAAAGTGATTGATATAGCCCTGTACAAAGACATTGGAAAACGCCGTCACCATCATCTGAATCGCGGCCGGCATCCCCAGCGCGAGCACACGCACAAGCATGGGCCCGTGGATGCGCAGCTCCCGCACCCGGAGCCGGTAGCTTTCGTGGCTCTTTGAAAGCGCCAGGAGCACAAGCACGGCCGATACGCCCTGGGAGATCACCGTGGCGATGGCCACCCCTGCCACGCCCATGCCGAACGCAATCACAAACAGCAGATCGAGCACGACGTTGAGCAGCGCCGAGACGATCAGGAAATACAGCGGCCGCCGCGAATCGCCCACCGCCCGCAGGATGCCTGAACCCATGTTATACAGGATCACGGTGCAGGCTCCTGAAAAATAGATTTCCAGATAGCGCTCCGCATCGGCAAGCACATCGTGCGGCGTCGTCATCAGGCTCAGCATGGCCGGGGCCGCCGCCACACCGATGAAGGAAAACACGATGCCGGAAAGCACGGTGAACAGAAGGGTGGTGTGAACCGCATCCTGCACGCGCCTGTGATCCTGCGCGCCGTATGCCTGTGAGATCACCACCCCCGCGCCTGTGGAAAGGCCCGTGAAAAAGCCGATGATCGTGTTGATGATCACCGTGGTGGAGCCCACCGCCGCCAGCGCCTGCGTGCTGACAAAGTTGCCCACCACAATGGAATCCACCGTGTTGTAAAACTGCTGAAAGAGATTGCCGATCAAAAGCGGGATGGAAAAGCGCACAAGCTGCCTCCAGATGCTTCCCTCCGTCATCAGCCGCCCGCGCTCCTCCTGAGCTCTTCTGTGCATACGCCGTTCCTCCGTCTTCATAGGGGTCCTCTGTCTTCATCGTTCCGCCCGGCTTCGTCATCCGCCCACGCATTCCCCTTTATTATAGGGAAGGTATTCTCAAAAATCAATGGCCGGACCCCTTCTTGACAAGCCCTTTTTTCCCCTGATTTCCGCTCAACAAGGGCAGGGGAAGTAACTGCCTGCCCGTATTGCAGGGCAGAGCAGGCGTTCTTCATGCTTTTTCAGAAAGGGCGCAAAAAAACGGGCCGCCTTCTTCGTTTAAAAGAAAGCGGTCCGCAGGGATTCATCCTGAGTCCGGAAACGCGGGCATACACCGTCAGAGGTCATGCCCGTATACTTCTATCTGGCGCAGCGCCGGGAACGCCGAGGGCATATCGCACTTGACAAGGCTGTGCAGGCGAAGGGAGCGCACCCGATGCTCTCCCAGCTCGATGCGCTGCGGGCCATCCCGTCCCTCCAGCGGAAATGTTTTTTCAAATCCGTCGTCCAGCGTCACCGTGCCCTGCACCCAATAGGCGTCATGCGGGAAATCCGCACGAAGGTAGAGGATCATGGCGTCGATCTCTACCTCGCGGCCAAAGTCAAGCGTTAGCTCTGCGTCTGTCCTCGCGCCGATGCCCCAGCTTCCAAACGGCCACTCGCCATGCCCGCAGGCAATGTGCTGCCCGTCGATCACATTGCGCGCGGCAAACGCACTCTCGTTGCGCGTCTCCACGTTGGCCGTCGCGTGCGGATAGGCCGTGACATGCCCGCGCTGATCCGCGGGGTTGGCGGCCAGATTGCGGTATGCATCGTCCGCCTGCGGCACGATGGAAAGCAGATGCATCTCTCCCCTGAACGCCTGCGGCGGATAAACGGCCAGGCCATCCCCTTCAAGCGGCGGACGGTAGACAAAGCGACCCTGCGGCAGGTAGACACGCGCGGGCGCCACCGCCTGATCCACCTGCACACATACATGCTGCGTGCTCGAAGCAAAGACAATCGCATCGCCCGGCTCATAAGCGCCGCGATAGAGCAGCGCGGCCTCGTTTTCTCCCTGTGCGGCGGCGAGCACGCGCCCGTCCCGCTCAATGCTGATGCTGTACATACCGCCTCACGCTCTGGCCATCCACAGCCGGGCATCCGTGCCGCGCAGCTTGCAGAGGGCTTCCACGAAGAAGTAATCGCCATAAAGGATGTTGACATGCCGTCCTGCGCCGTCGTCATGGTAGGAGGCGGTGCACTTTTGCAGGATGCCGGGAGCGTCCTCTCCCCAGTCGGCGCACAGATCGTTGAGCGCGCGCAGAAGGCGCATGGCCGCCTGGCGGTATTCCTCCGCCTCTTCGCCCCCCACGGCGTTGGCCAGCTCCAGCAGGCCGCAGGCTGCGCAGGCGCCCGCGATGTTGTCAATCCGCTCTTCTTCCTTGGGCTGGCGGAAATCGCAGTCCGTCAGGCCATCTTCGCGAATGTTGGCGATGAAGTACCGCGCGCAGCGGCGGGCGGCGTCGAAATAGCGCGTCTCTCCGGTGTTGATGCCGCTGAGCGTGAAGCCATAAAGCGCCCATGCCTGCCCGCGGCTCCAGCTGGAGCCCGGCGCATACCCCTGTCCGCCCGGCCGGTCCAGCGCCTTGCCCGTGTTCGGGTCAAAAATCACAATGTGACAGCTGCTGCCATCTTCCCGCAGGAACTCCCGCAGGGTCGTATCCGCATGGATTTTGGCTATGGCCGCAAAGCGCGGGTCTTTCGTCTGTTCGGTCGCCCAGTAAAGCAGGCTCAGGTTCATCATGCAGTCGATGATCGCATAGCCCGTGCGGTCTTCCCCCGGCCAGGCGCGGATAAAGCCCGCGGGATTAAAGCGGCCGGCCAGCAGGGTTGCCGCGTGCAGCGTATTCGTGCGCGCCTTCGCATCGCCCGTGAGCCGGTAATGCGCTCCGCAGGAGAGCAGATACATGAAGCCCACGTCATGGTTGAGCAGGTCAAACGTCATCAGCTCACGGGTGAGCAGCTCCTCCGTGCGCAGGGCCTCGGCTTTGTAAACCTCTTCGCCCGTGGCCTTGTAAAGCTGCCACATGATGCCCGGCCAGAAGCCGCCCGTCCACCAGCTGTTGCCGTCAAACGGGGAAGGCACGTATTTTCCTCCCTCGCTCTTGTAGGGAATGATCCCCTGCTGCGCAGCCATCCCGGCGCCGCGCTTAAACTTGGCGCATGCACGGGAAAAAGCCTCGTCAATCCATTTTTCCATCCTTCATTACCTCCGTCGGCGGGTTTTCCCACGCATCGCGCCCGCCCGTCTTCGTCCCAAGCACGGCGCTGACCAGCACATGCTCGCCGGCCGGCAGTTTTGCCGTCAGCGTGGGCAGCAGCGTGCGCGGCGCCATCAGGTTGGTGTTCGGTTCCGGCATGACCACCGTTCCCGCGTCATAGCCGCGCAGGGCGAGAATGCCGCTCACTCCCCAGGGTGCAAGGACCGCCGCGCGGTCCGGCGCCGTCACTTCCTCCGGCCTGCGTGCATGCTGGCCATAGATCACGCTGCCGTCCGATCCGTCGCGCGAGATGGCGTAGCCCCCCTCTGCCGCAAACAGCTCACGGTCCGAATGGATGTGATGCACGCGCACATGCCACTCGCCCATAGGGTAAATCTTGGTGTCCACCGTCACCCCGCGGAAGGGATGCCATACGGAGCGCACGCAGGTGTCCGTCAGCTCATATTCGTCGCAGCCATAGCGCGGATGATACGTGTCCCCATCCTCGCTCAGAGCCAGCATGTTGTCAAATGCGCCGTCCTTGAGCAGCTTCTGCGCCTTGCATACGCTGAAGCCGAACACCGTGGAATACACAAATTTTTCATACTTGGCTTCGTCATGGCTGTGTTCATGCGCGCGGTTTCCCGCGGCGAAGGCCATCACGTGGCTGCCATCCGCGCTGCGGGAGATCAGCATGCGCGCATGCGGAAGCAGCTTCATCGCCGGCGCGTCAAACTCCTTTTCTTCCGCCTGCCAGAAGGGATGCTCTTTGGGCAGAGCCAGGCAGAGGAAGACCTTCATCGCCCAATAGGGCGATCCCGGCGCATTATAGCCCTCCGCCATCAGCAGGTTGGGATATCCGTAGCCGATGGTCAAAACGCCGTCGCGGGTAAAAATGGGCTTTTTAAACCACGCGCGCATGTTGCCAAGCAGCAGGTGCTTCATGACGCCGTAATCAACGCCCGGCGCCTGAGCATCCACAAGCGCAAGCGCTGCGTAAAACGCGCCCTGGGCAAAGCGATAGGTCAGGCTGCGTCCATAAGGCAGCGCTTCGCCGTTTTTGTCAAACCAGCAGGCAAAGTCCGCCGCCATCTGCCTCCCGCGCTCGATGAACATGCGGCTGCGCTCCGGATCCCGATCGCGCATCACATACGCATACACCAGCCCATAGTAATGGAACGCCCACATGGTGTAATATTCCCGCTGGTTGAAATAGTCAAAATACCAGCCGTCTTTCTCGTAATGCTCCTCGATCATGGCAAAATCCTTCTCAAGGCGCTGCGCATCATAGGGCTGGTGGCAAACCATAAAGCCCATGTTCACCAGCACACGGAAGAACGTCCAGTTGTTCTTGGGCATGTCATGGTGGTTGATCTGGTCAAGCCAGGCGTGCAGATTTTTCTGCGCCTCTTCGGGCAGGCTGAAGAAGAACGTTTCCGGCGCGATCGCCATGCCCATGCCAAACACGGCCATCTCCACCAGCCGCTGGTCAAAATCCTCGACTTCCCCCCAGTATTCCGGATGCCGGGGGTTCACGCCGTTGATGATGCCCTCGCGCCAGTGCGCCCACAGCTGCTCCACGCCGTCGCAGTTTCCCGCGAGCATCGGCACAATGGCCCACAGCGGGCGGGCAAAGGCTTCCATCTGCGCGATCTCATCCGGATAGACCGCGCCGGTGTCGCCCAGGTGCAGCCGGGCTTTGCCCGGGCTGAGCAGGTCGACAAGCGGCGTGATCAGCTGGATCGCGGCGCGCTCCACGTCCTCACGCGAGCGCAGCGGATTTTCCCTTACACAGTTGCTCATCCAATTTCAGCTCCTTTTGATCATAAAGGTCTGCTCTTGTTCACAGCCCGGTGCGCCTGTGAGCGTCAGCCGCCAAAGGCTCCCGGGAAAGCTGCGCGCCATGCGCGCATCCGTCACGGGAATTTCTTCCACATGCGGGATCAGCTGCGGGCTGCAGCACAGGGCCAGCGGCCCAAACACAGCACGGCCGGGCTCAAGGCGCGGCTCACTGCGCAGCATAAACACCCAGGTCATGGTCTGCGCCTCTTTCAGGCGCAAGCTGTCGCGCAGAAGGATGCCCGTCTCCCCCATTTCAAGCGAGCGCACAAGCGAGCACAGCCCCGCCGTCCGCGGATAGGCCCCGGCGATATCCAGGCTCACGCCCTGTTCGTCCGCATGCACGCTGCGCGCCGCATGATCCCGGCCCGCCTCCTGCTCCGCGCCGCCAACGAGCGGCACATTGTGGTACATCGAGCGCGTGTTCATCAGGGTGTATCGTTCAGGGCCAAACGTTTTGGCGGTATACAGGCAGTTTCCCATGTCCACAATCTGCGGACACCCATCCGCATAGACGATCAAGCTGCCCACATCATTGTGGTTGTGGCTTTCCCCGTTGTGGCCGCCCTTGATCGCGGCATACAGCCCACCCCTTCTGAAGGAAAAAACCTGCAGATCCGGCAGGGCCCCAAAGGCGGGCTCCCGCAGCGGCGCCTCCGGCAAAGAGACCGGCGGCTCCCCGGCAAAGAGCGCATGCAGCACGCGGCTCATCTGCGGCGTATCCAGCGGCCGGACGTCGTCGCTCCCCGCAAGAATCTGCGCCCCCAGCGCCGTGAGCCGCGGATTACCGGTCCGCTCCCCCATCCGGCACAGCCTTTCGCCGTCCAGCCGGGGCATGGCATCACAGTCCGCAAAGTTGATGAAATACGGCCCCGCGATATGGGCCTGGACGGGGAAATCCGCGATGCGGCGAAGGAACGGCTCCTCATAAAAACAGACCCGGCCGTTTGTGGCTTCATACACGCTCTCCAGCGCGTCAAACAGGGCCGCGCCGGCCATGTTGAAGTAGGCGGCACCCTCGTCGCAGCCGCCGTCATCCGGCAGCACGGCGAGATACCGGTCCAGCATGCGCAGGCCGCGCGCGATGCCCGCGCTGCGCCTGTGCGCATCGCGTTCCAGGAGCAGCAGCGTCTCCATCACATTGGAAACGATCCACGGCGTCCAGTTGTTCACGTCACGGCGGATCATGCCCATCCACCAGAAATCATCATGCGTCATGAACGGGGTGATCACGCGCCTGTCAATCTCCCGGCGCACGCGCCTGGCGATCAGGGGGGATACCGCATCCAGCCGGTCTTCCAACAGCTCCAGGATATCGGCCAGAGCCGCAGCGGTCTGCGCCGCGAAGAGATCCACATACGGATTGTCCACATCGGGCAGAGGGCGCTCGCTTGCCGGCGGCGTGCCGGGATGGTCGCTGCCGTTGTGCGCACTGATCACCCACGTGCTTTCCTCGCAGATGCACCACAGGCCGTCGATCACCGCATCCAGATAGGCGCCGCTGCCGCACACGCACTCGGCAAGCGCCGCGCCCATGAGTAGCACTCGCCGCCTGAAATACGGCTTTTCATAGATCTGCCGGTCCCCGCTGCGCGAAAAGGCCAGAAACTGCGTGGCTGTGAGCATCGGATACCCGCGCCGCGCTTCGTCGCCCCAGGCCAGAAGGGCCGCGCGCTTCTTCCCGCTGAGCCCAGACCACGCCGCACGGTCTGTGCGGCGCGGATAGGGATGATACGTCCCCGGCGCGCCAAGCAGCGCGCCGAGGTCGTGTTTTTCAAGATACTGTGCAAACACAGGCTCCATCCTCCGTGGGATCAGCCCTTCATGCCCGTCGTGGCAATGCCTTCGATGAAGTAGCGCTGCAGGAACAGGAACACGATGGTGACCGGCAGCAGCGAGCACAGCGAGGCGGCCATGATCAGGTTATAGTCGGCGGAGAATGCCTGGATGAACCGGCGCAGGCCGACCTGGATGGTCTTGTTCAGGTCGCTGGTCAGGTAGATCATCGGGCCCATGTAGTCATTCCACGTGTTGACAAACGTGAAGATGCACAGCGTTGCGATGGCGGGCTTTGAAAGCGGCAGGATGATGCGCGCCCAGATGCCATACTC
>DVMG01000215.1 GCA_018715105.1 Candidatus Ventricola intestinavium | reverse complement strand
AGGAGCGAGGCGTCGCTGTGCTCTTTGGGCGGCTTCGTCTTTTCTTCTTTTGCCTGCGCTTCCTCACAGGTGCGCATGTCGCCCTCCGCCAGCGCGGGCAGCTCCTGCTCTTCCTCTCCCCTTGTGCGCCGTTTTCCGGCGCCGCGATACACCGCGCGCCATCCTTCCCTGGTGACGGCCCGGCCCGTGCTTAAAAACCGGTCTTCCCCAACGGCGGTGATCACCCGCAGCGCGTCATACTCATGATTGGGGTAAAAGGCCGCCGCCAGCCGCCTGGCCACCAGTTCATAGAGCCTGCGCTCATCCTGGGTGAGCGCAAGCCCTCCCGCACGCTTCCCCGTAGGGATGATGGCATGGTGATCGGTGAGCTTGGCGTCGTCAAATACGCGGGGCGTCTTCGTGACGCCATGTTCAAGCGCCTGCCGCCCGATTTCCTCCAGCGCGCCGTCATAGGCGGCCAGCGTCTTTTTCACCTTGGGCAGCATGTCAAGGGAAAGATAGCGGCTGTCCGTTCTAGGATAGGTGAGCAGCTTATGCTTCTCATAGAGATTCTGCGCCGTGGCCAGCGTCTTTTTCGCCGTGAAGCCGAATTGTGAATTGGCCTCCCTCTGCAGAGCTGTCAAGTCGTAAAGCAGGGGCGGACGCTCCACCTTCTTTTCCCGGCCAGCCTGAATCACGCGCCCCTCCCGTCCCTTTGCGCGGCCGGCAATCTGCCGTGCCTGCTGGGCCGTTTCTATGCGGCGCTCGCCCTTCTCATCGATATATACGCCTTTATAATCGCCAAAATCCGCACGCACGGTGTAATAGGTCTGCGGCACAAACGCGTCGATCTCCTTGCGCCTTTTGACCAGCATGCTCAGCGTAGGAGTCTGCACCCGTCCGATGGAAAGGAGCACTCCGTAACGCAGCGTGAAGGCCCGCGTCGCGTTCATGCCGATGAGCCAGTCCGCATCCGCGCGGCATCGGGCGCTCCTGTACAGCGCATCATAATCCGACGCGGGACGCAGGCTTTCAAATCCGGCGCGGATCGCCTCATCGGTCATCGACGAGATCCACAGCCGGAGCACGGGTTTATCGCACCCCGCCTGCTCATAGATATAGCGGAAAATCAGTTCGCCCTCCCGTCCGGAGTCCGTGGCGCAGACAATCTGCTGCGTCTGCCCGCTGCACATCATCTTTTTAAGGGCGAGAAACTGGCTTTTCGTCTTTTTGATGACCTTGGTCTCCATCTTTTCGGGCAGAATCGGCAGATCCTCCCGCTTCCAGCGGGTATACCGTGCATCCAGTTCCTGCGGTTCCTTGAGCGTCACCAGATGCCCCAGCGCCCATGTGACCACATAGCCATTGCCCGTCAGGCAGGCATCTTCCCGTTCCCCGGCCCCCAGCACACGGGCAATATCCCGCGCAACGGAGGGCTTTTCCGCCACAACAAGTGTATGCATGAATCACGACACCCCTTGCTGCAGGCTGGCAAAGCGCGTATACTGCCCCAGCCAGGCCAGCTTGACGGTTCCCAGGGGGCCGTTCCTCTGCTTGGCGACGATGACCTCGGCGATGTTCTTGTCCTCGGTATTGGGATCGTAATACTCTTCCCGGTGCAGAAACAGGATGACATCCGCATCCTGCTCAATGGCGCCGGAATCACGCAGATCCGACAGAATCGGCCGTTTATCGCTGCGCTGCGCGCCCGCGCGCGAGAGCTGCGCCAGCGCGACCAGGGGCACGTTGAGTTCCTTGGCGATGCTTTTAAGATTTCGTGAAATCTCACTGACTTCGTTTTGCCGGTTTTCCACGCGGCCGTCCGCGCTCATCAGCTGAAGGTAATCCACCATGATGAGATCAAGCCCGCGCTCCATCTTGAGCCTGCGGCAGCGCGAGCGCAGCTGCGAGGGCGTAATGCCGGATGTATCGTCGATATAGATGTTGGAGGCCGCCAGGGGGCCCAGCGTCGAGGAAAGGGCCACCCAGTCCTCATCGCGCAGGGAACCGTGGCGCACGGCCTGCATGTCCACGCGCGCGTCGGCGCACAAAAGCCGCATGGCAAGCTGATCTTTGGGCATCTCCAGGGAAAAGACAGCAGCCGTCCGCCCGGCCATGGTGGCGGCATGGCCGATGAGATTCATGCCGAAGCTCGTCTTTCCCATCGAGGGACGTGCACCCACGATCACAAGCTCACCGCCATGCAGGCCCGTGAGCAGATTATCCAGATCCACAAAACCCGTGGGCACGCCGTCAATGGCGCCCTTGAGCTGCGTGAGCTGCTCGATGCGCAGATACGTATCCGGCAGAACATCCGCGATATGGGTGAGCGTGGAGCCCTCATGCCGGCGCATGATGATATCGAATATGGATTTTTCCGCCAGGCCCAGGATATCGCTCACCGGGTCGGCCTGCGCATAGCAGGCCGAAGAGATATCCCCCGTGGCCTTGATCATGCGCCTGAGCGTCGCCTTCTCATCGACGATCTGCATATAGGCACGCGCATTGGCTGCGGACGGCATGCACTGGGACAGCTCCACCAGATAGCCGGTCCCCCCTGCGCCCTCCAGCGTGCCGCGGCGGGTCAGCTCTTCATCCACCGTCACCAGATCCACAGGCATTCCCTGCATGTTCAGCACATGCATGGCGTCAAACACCTCGCGGTTGGCAGGCTGGTAAAAGTCATCCGCCGAAAGCATCTCAAGCGCCAGGCTCAGGGCCTCGCGATCCTGCATCATGCAGCCGAGCACGCTTCTTTCCGCCTCCGCATTGTTGGGCGGCACGCGCATGGCCGGTTCGTCCACTCTGTTCGCTCCTCTCGGTAAACTTGAAAAAATGCTCCGGCTTATGCGGGCATGCGGCGGGAACATGCGCGCCCGCCGTCTCCGCCTCGCGGCATTACGCCTTGGCGACCTCAACCCGGGCGGTCATCTGCGCGGTGATGCCCGCATAAAGCCAGACGCTGACGGAGAAATCCCCCGCATTGCGGATATTGGCGACATCCAGGCGGCGCTTTTCCACCTTGACGCCATACTGCTTTTCAAGCGCGTCGGCAATCTCCTGCGCGGTCACAGACCCGTAGAGCCGGCCCCCTTCAGCGCCGCGCGCCTGAATGTGAACGACCTTGCCCGCCAGCTTGGCGCATGTCTCCTGAGCCTTGGCGCGCTCCACATTCTCACGGTGTTTCTGCGCGGCCTTTGCGTTTTCAATGGCATTCAGGTTTGCGGCGCTGGCTTCCCGCGCAAGCCCCTTGGGAAACAGAAAATTGCGCGCGTATCCGTCAGACGCCTCGATGATCTGATCCTTTTTTCCCGTACCCTTGATATCCTTGAGCAAAATGACTTTCATGGTCAAAAATCCTCCTTTTGAAGACGTATGAATGAAAAAGTATAAATAAAGAAGTATGAATGAACGCGAATGAAAAACGAAGGATAAAAATGGCGGCCCAGCCGGGCAGGCATGCGCCGGCGACGCATTTTATCCGCACGCATCATTCAGGAGCGGCTGCGCGGATCAAACGGATTCAGGCGCTTTTTCTCCCCCTGGATCTTGGCCCGGCGGTGTGAAAAATCAAACGCCTGATCCGCGATGCCAAACAGAATGGCCGGCGGCCTGAGCAGGAAATACCCCAGCACAAAGACGACTCCCTGAAGCGTGCGGCTCTTCCCGCGCTCATGCAGGAAATAGCACAGCGCCGCAATTCCCTGCAGGGCGAACACCTGCTCAAAGACGCCGCTGAATACATAATACATGCTCGAGGAAACCTGCGGCACAAGCATCGCCAGCAGATACAGCGCCACCAGGGTGATGCCCAGCACGCGGCCCCAGCCGCTTGGAACCATCCACGTGCGCAGCGGCGGGTAATCCACCTTGTCCCCGCGCGAGAGCAGCCCACGGCGCAGCACAGCCTGTCCCAGCACGCCTGCGGCCACCGAGCCCGTCGCCATCTGCATGGGGATTTCAAGGCGAAGCACCGAATCCATCATCATGACAATCGAGGAGACAAGCTGCTCGCGTGTGGCGGAATCCAGCGCCGTCATGCTGAGGGAGGAACCATCCTGCGCGGTAATCAGCCCCAACTGCATCATCATGGACAGCAGGGAATCGCCCAGCGCGCCGGACATGTCAAACATCTGCCGGGTCATCTGCGAAATCGCCGAGACGATATCGCTTCCCGCCAGAAAGCTGAGCAGCGCCATCACCGCTCCCATGGAGGCGAACATTGCCACGCCGCCCACGGCCACAGAAGGCCAGAATGCGCGTCCCTGCTCCACCGCCAGCGCCGAAACAATCACCACCGGCACAAAGAACAGAGCGGCCACCACCGCTCCCCAGACGCCAAAGAGCGACGCGCACAGCGCGATGAGCACGGCGCTGCAGGCCGCCGCGCTCACAGGGCCCGCAAAACCCAGCAGAGCCATGAGCACCACCGGCAGCACCGTCGCAATCTGGGGGAGAAACAGCATCAGCCCCAGCACGGGGGAGACCACAAGGCAGAGCACAATGCTCGCAATCGTCATCCCCCATCGGTTTTTCTGCTTAAAAAGTGAGATTCTCTGATTTTCCACGTTAACTCCTTCTTTTAAATCGTGCGGCCTCCGGGCAGGCGGGCCGCGGCAAATATGTGGGCGGATGCGCCCGATGCAAGATGCTTTTTATCCATTTGATATTATAGCGCATAAAGGGCGATTTGTATAGTTTTAAAAAGTTGCAGTCACTCGCTCATTTTGCCAAATTTCCCGCGCCGCGCGCGCGAAAGCCAAACATCCGTGCGCATAGAGCATCCATCAGCATGCACAGGGCGAGCATCATTCCCTCCAAAAAAAGCAGATATATCCCATATCCCCTATGAAACACCGCTTCAAGCGGCGTGCCGGCAGGCGGCGCCATCAAAAAGAGAAAGTCCGTCCCCAGACGCTGGTTGACCCAAAATGCGGCAAGGGCAATCCCCTGCAAAGCCGCCATCATCGCAGGCGTGCGGCCCGCGCGCGGGCGCTCCCCCATCGTCATGGCGCACAGCGGAATCAGAAGGATGAGTGCATGCGTTGTAAAGTAAGACAGGTTGAGCAGCGCCTGCCAGCGGCTGACCGCAGGCGCGGGAAACAAAAGGGCCAGCAAGGCCCCCGGCATGCCCAGATACCAAAGAAAATCAAGCAGCGCCGCACGAGGGCGCCGGGCAAGCGCCAGCGCAGACAGCGCGGACAGGCTGCACAAATGAAGCGGAATGGCCTCGCGCCAGCGGCCCTCCAGGACGAGCAGGCCCATGGTCACACACAGCGAAGCAAGGAGCACAAGCCCCAGCATGCGGCGAATTCTTTTCACGCACGGTTCTCCCCCTAAGCAGGGCGCATGCATGCCTTGCAGGCTTGCCGGCACAGAAGCCTCTTTCCCTGAAGGGAAGGAAGGCTCTTCCGGCAATCCTCCCGCGCTTTTTGCCGCGGAAGCGCCGGTGCCGGCGGGCCGGAGGGCCGCAGTCCGCCCCGATGTTCAATGCGGATGCGTTCAGGATGGCCATGCCGGGCTTTTTTATACCTCGGTCATATCCCGTGCGCTCTCGCAGAGCAGCCGCCACCGTCCGCTTGAAAGGCCCAGGGAAAAGACCGCTTCCCCCAGCCTGTCGCACAGCAGCATGTTTCTCCCGCAAAAGAGAATACGCCCCGCCCGCCCGGCCGCTTCTCTCGCGCTCAGGATGCGTTCTCCGCCCGGCGCCACTTCATACAGATGCTCGTGCGTGGCGCACAGCAGCGTACCCGGCCGCAGCATGAGCATGCCCGGCATGCCCGCCAGGTTCAGCGTCTGCCGCACGCCGCCGGGCGCGACCGTGGTCAGCGTGGATCCAAGCGATTCATTCAGGCTCAGCGCGTAAACCGTTCCCGCGCGCAGGGCCACCGCATACACCATGCCCGGCATGGAAAGCCTGCGCACAACGCTCAGCGTGTGCGCGCTCAGCAGCACGGCTTCCCCGCATTCCCCGCCCGCCACGGCCAGCACATTGCCCGTCTCATCCAGCGCCATGGCGCACGGGTTCACCCCAACGCGGTTGACCATCATCGGCGCGCCGGAGCATGCGTCCAGCATCAGCAGGCTGTCCGCGTCCGCGCACAGGGCGTAGAGCCTCCCGCCCCCGCAGGATACGCACAATTGGCAGATCCCGGGGCCTCCCGCAAAGAGGGCCGTGGGCACAAGCATCCGACCGTCCAGCCGCCAGATCATATCGCCCCAGTCGCAGGCGCAGAAAAGCTGCCCGCCCGATGTACACAGCGCCCCGGCCCCTTCAAGCCGGATGCGCCTTCCCGGCGCCATGCCGGGCGGAAGAAACTCCCTCAGCTCGTCGCCGCCGGAGACGATGATTCGCCTTTCCATCGCAGCACACACCCTTTCCCTGCCCATCGTATGAAGCGGGGCGTGCGTGTGTCCCTGCCCAAATGAAGCGAAGGAGAAGCAGGAAATGGGCGCATGTTGTCGAATTGAATCCAAATACGCGCGGCTTGTCCGCGCAGATTGCAGATTCAGGAGGCGTTTCCCATGAATACGTATCAAACACACGGCACATGCAGCCGTTCCATTGACTTTGAAGTGGAGGATGGTGTGATCACCTCCTGCCGCTTTCACGGCGGCTGCACCGGCAATCTGCAGGGAATCGGCGCCCTGGTCACCGGCATGAAGGTGGATGAGGCCATCCGCCGCCTCAAGGGAATCCAGTGCCGCAACGGCACCTCCTGCCCGGATCAGCTTGCCCGGGCGCTGGAGGCATACCGCCAGGCCGAGTGACGTGCGCCGCCCCCCGCCAGGGAGACACAGGTATCCCCCTTTCTCGCGAAACGGCTTTCGCGGGAGAGGGGTTTTGTTTTACTGGCCGTTCTGCGGCGCAGACGAAGGGGACGACGGCCGCGGAACCGGATATCCCCTTCTGTGCGCCTCCTCCAGCAGCCGGGGCTGAATGAGCGGATACGTCCAGTTTGGAACGCCCTGATCCGTGATCCGGATTTTTTCAATCTCGCTGTGCAGTTCTTTTTCAAACGAGCGGATATCGGCGGTATACAGCATGCCGAAGCTTTCCTCTCCCCACGCCTCCTTCTCCCCTGTTTTGTTCCGGACGGCATAAACACACAGGGGAGTGAGCGTAAAATCCACGGCCCCCGTCTCCTCCCTCAGCTCCCTCTTTGCCGCTTCAAGGATGGTCTCGCCCGCTTCTCTGTGCCCGCCCGGAAGCTCCCATGTGTCCCTCTGCCTGTGCTTGCACAGCACCCATCCGCCCGCCGTTCGCGCCAGGATCACGGCAAATTTCAGGCATTCATCCCGAATCTGATCCTGCTCATAAAACCGAACTTCCACCATAACCGTTCTCCTTCCTGCAAAGCGGGCATCTCCGCGCCGCTTCCGTTTGCGGGCATAAAGGCCTTCTCTCAAAAGCGCTTTTTTATTCATTCAATATTGTATCACAAAGCATCGGACACGCAATCCCCCTTTTGATCCGGCCCCTTCTTTGCATCCGCAATTTTCCTGTTGACACGGTCTTTAAAACAGGTATAATAGGATTTAGGAACATTCGTTCCCGTTATGGAGGGGATCGTCTTTGGGAAGAGTCATCCTGCACTGCGATGCAAACAGCTTTTACGCCTCCGTGGAGTGCCTGTATACCCCGTCCATCCGTTCCCTGCCTGTCGCCGTATGCGGAAACGCGTGCGAACGCCATGGGATCGTGCTCACCAAAAATCCGTTGGCCCGGTCTTTCGGGGTCAAAACCGGGGAAGCCGTTTGGAAGGCCCGGGAAAAATGCCCCGGTCTGGTGTGTGTGCCGCCGGATTTCCCTCTCTACATTCGCTTCAGCCGCCGGATGCGCCGCATCTATGAACAATATTCGGATCGCGTGGAATCCTTTGGGCTTGACGAGGCGTGGATTGACCTGAGCGGCCCCGGCGTCACGCTGCGCGAGGGCGGGCGCGTGGCCGATGCGATCCGCCTGCGCGTTCGCGAGGAACTGGGCATCACAGTCTCTGTCGGGGTCGCCGACAACAAAGTCTTCGCCAAACTGGGCAGCGACATGAAAAAGCCGGACGCAGTCACCGTGCTTGCGCCGGATGCCTATAAAGACACGGTCTATCCCCTGCCTGCCGGCGATCTGCTCTTTGTCGGCCCCAGCACACGCCGGCGTCTGGCCGCGCTGGGCATTCTCACCATCGGGGATCTGGCCCGCTGCGATCCCAGGATGCTGCAAAGGCTGCTCGGCAAAGCCGGGCCGGCCCTCCAGGCTTATGCCAGCGGGCAGGACCGCTCGCCGGTGATGGCCGCGGATGCCTCCACCGCCGTCAAATCCATCGGCAACAGCACCACCCCCTCGCGAGATCTGGAAAACATGGATGACGCGCGCTCTTTTTACTATTTGCTCGCAGAATCCGTCGCGGCCAGGCTGCGCGACGCCGGGCTGCACGCCCGCTGCGTGAGCATCCATGCCCGCAGCCCGCAGCTTGTCACGCGCTGCGGGCAGACCATGCTGTCCCGCCCGTCCAACCTCACCGATGAAATCGCCGCGGCCGCGATGGATCTATTCACAAAGCGTTTTTCCTCCGGCTTTCCATACCGCAGCGTGGGGCTGACCTGCACGGCGCTCACCCCGGACAACGAGCCCGTTCAGCTTGACTTCACCGGGGATGAAAAGCGCCGCATGCGCATGGAGCGGCTTGAGCGCTCCATCGACGCGCTTCGCCGCCGGTATGGTCATCCGGTTGTCACCCGCGGCGTCGTGCTCCATGGCAGGGAGTGTTCCTCCGTCAGCCCGGAGCAGGATTCCCTCATCCATCCCATAGCGTTTCATGCAGGAAGGGAGCGAGCTTAAATGTCGGCACATCGGGAAAATCCCGGCAAGATCTATGTATGTGTGCGGGCGGATCACCTGCTCAGCGGCCGCATCCGGCCGCTGATGTTCCGCACGGAGGATGGTCCGGCCGTCCGGATCGACCGCATTCTGGATGAGCGCGAAGCGCCTTCCCTCAAGGCCGGGGGACAGGGCATGCGCTATACCTGCCAGGTCGAAGGCGGTCTGATCTACCTCTTTCACGATGATCTGTACTGGTTCATCGAAGCGAGATGACCGTCAGCCGTTTCACGCCCCTCTCTTTCGCGGAATACGATAGTGTATCACGCTGAAAGGAGGGAGAGGCCGCCCGGGGGCATGCTTTTCCGCCGCCCTGCGCAGAGAATGCCCCCTTCTGCGGCCTCAAAGCGATATGGAGCGAAACCGCGGAAATTCCGCCAACTCCGCACAGGAATCTTCCGGTACGGACAGCGCATCCGTCCCCGTCATTCCTCTGCCCACGCCCGATCAGGGTCAGCCCATTCAGCCCGATGACGGCGCCGGCGTCCCTGTCATTCCCCTGCCTACACCCGATCAGGGCCAGCCCATTCAGCCCGATGACGGCGCCGGCATTCCCGTCATCCCCCTTCCCAACCCGGGAGAGGGCGGTCCCACATGCCCGGGCCCCGGCTGCGACTCTCCCATCTCCCCTCTGCCCACCCCCAATCCAGGCGGTCCCCTGTTTCCCGGCGGAATCCAGCCGCTTCCGGGCGGCACGCGGTATGCCTCCGCGCGGTTTTTAAACGCTGCCTTCGGCTATCCGGCTTTCCGCATCTTCGTGGGCGGGAATCCCGCCGTGAGCTTTTTAAGCTATGGCTCCATTTCAGGCTATTCCCGTGTGAATCCGGGCTACCGCACCGTGACCGTGTCGGGAACGGACGGTTACATCTACATGCAGAAGACGCTTCCCTTCGAGGCGGGCGGCGTATTCACCGTGGCGGTCATCAACCGGGCAGGCGGGCTGGATCTGCTCAAAATTCCGGACATCTGCTGCTCGCCTTCCAACAATACGTCGAATTTCAGGGTCAGCAATCTCGCTTTGAACAGCGGCGCGCTTGACGTGCTGCTCGCCGATGGGCGGGTGATTTACGCGGATGTGCGCTTTAAAGAGACAACCAGCTATAAGCGCATTGCGCCGGGCGCGTATGAATTTCTCTTTGCCGAAACCAACCAGCTTCCCATTCCCGCCTACACCGACATCGAGACGCTTGACTCTGCGTTCATCGGCATGAATCCGCTGCCCAGCACCGTTGCGTCGCTCTACATGAACGTGCGGGCCAACACCAATTACACCGTGTTCATCCTCCAAAATGGCCAGACCTACAATGCGGTGGGCACCATGGTGGTCGCGGACCGGTAGCCCGCATATCGCGTTTTCAGGCTCCAAATCGGGAAATGCCCCCTGCAGCGGGCATTTCTCTTTTCATTTGCAGGAACCTGTGGTAAAATGAACTCATTCCTTGTGGAGTTCATCCGAATGGAGCTCCCCTTATCGAAGAGCTCCCCTTTGGGATTTCATTGGACCCAAGCCAAGAGGAGGCGGCGCCATGCATCTGCGTGCCTATTGCCCTGAGGACTGTGCGGCGCTGGCCCGCCTGTTTTACGACACCGTGCACACCGTCAATGCCCGGGACTATTCTGCCGATCAGCTTGACGCCTGGGCGGACGGCCATGTCGACCTTGAGGCATGGAACCGCTCCTTTCTATCCCATACAGCGCTCGTGTGTGCGGAGGGAAACGCGATTTGGGGTTTTGGCGATATGGATTCCGCCGGGTATCTGGATCGTCTGTACGTCCATCGGAATCATCAGGGGCAAGGCGTAGGCACCCTGCTGTGCGACGCCCTGGAGCGCGCGGTTCCGTCCGCGTTATACACCACACACGCCTCCATCACCGCCCGCCCATTTTTTGAGCGGCGCGGATACCGGGTGATCCGCCGCCAGCAGGTGGAACGCCGCGGCATCTTCCTGACCAATTTTGTGATGCAGAAGACCGTGCTCTGTCCCCCTGAAAAAGCGGCCTTCACCGACCAAGACGAAGGGGGATGGCCGATCAAGGAGCCGTCTGAAAAAACCACTGCTGAAGAGAATTCCCGGGATGATTCCGGAAGGGGGGCTTATCTTTGAAGGAGAGAAAGACGAATCCCCCTATTCTGATCCAGGCGTGCGCCAAATGGTTCATGGGCGTCCTGTTGGCGGGGGCCGCTCTGTTTCTTCCCGCCGGCACGCTGAATTTCTGGAAAGCCTGGCTTTTAATGGCCGTGCTGTTTCTCCCCATGCTTCCGGTGGGGATTGTGTTATGGATCAAAGCGCCGGCGCTCCTTGCCAGGCGGCTGCAGGGCGTGGAAACCCGGCCGGAACAAAGGCGGATTGTCCTTCTCTCTTTTCTCATGTTTGCCTGCGGCTTCGTCGTGGCAGGGCTTGATTTCAGGTATGGATGGAGCCGGCTGCCCGGATGGGTCAGCGTGGCCTTTGCGATCGTTTTCCTGTTTTCTTACGGGCTGTATGCGGAAGTTCTGCGCGAAAACGCTTATGCGTCCAGGACGATTGAGGTTCAGGCCGGGCAAAAGCTCATGGATACGGGATTATATGGGCAAATCCGGCACCCGATGTATCTGGCCAGCGTGCTTTTGTTTTTATCCATGCCGCTGATCTGCGGTTCGGTTTGCGCTTTTGTGGTTTTCCTGCTCTATCCGCCGCTGATTGTCAGGCGGATCCAGCATGAGGAGGCCGTGTTAAAATCTGAACTGGCAGGGTATGAAGAATATATGCGACGCGTTCGTTTCCGGCTTCTTCCCTTTCTCTGGTAACCTCTCCCGCACAGGAAAGACCCGGCCCCGTATGGAACGGAGCCGGGTCTTTCGCCGTTTCCTGTGCCGGCATGTCACTCAAATTCCACAACCTGCGTCCAGCTGATCAGGAATTCACGCTCGGCGCCATGGCGCTTTGTCATCTGCGCGGCGGCAACGATTGGCAGCCACTTCTGCACATACTGGATGGCGATGTCATTTCTGCGGCAGAAGAGCCTGAGATACATGTCCGCCTTTTTCTGATCCTCCAGCGCAAACTGAAGATAGGTCATCGCGGCGTCCGCAGAGGCGTTGCCGATGGCCGCATGGGCCCAGTCAAGCACATACACCTTTCCATCTTCCCCCAGAAGGACGTTTGTAGGGTTGAAATCCCCGTGCGTGATCTTGGTGTGCGGCTTCATGTTTTCAAGGCGCACATGCAGTTCATAGCGCGTGGTGGCATCCAGCTCTTCGCGCAGCGAAGAGATCTGCGCATTGAGCTTATCCTTCAGCCGGCCCATCTGCTTGCAGGTTGCCCGGTGAATGCCGCTTTGAATCTCCACAAACTGCTCCATATAGGCTTCAAGCCGGTCCGGTTCATCGACCATGGCCTGCGCCATGGTGCGCCCCTCCACCCTGCGGATCAAGAGCGCCCAGCCCTCTCCGGTGTTTTTAACCTCCAGCAGCTGCGGCACGGTGAGCCCCGCCTCCTCCGCCAGCGCGTGGTTAAAGGCCTCCTTGAGCACGGCCGACTTAGCATAGCCGGGCACAAACTGCTTGACAATCGTGTCGCCCTCGCGATAGACGGTCTTTGTTGCGCGCTCCACGATGATCTGCCTGTTTTCCATGGCTTTTTACCTCCCTAAATCATCCTGTCATTTGATACGGCGCCCTTTACGCCTTTTCGCCGCGGTACGCCTTGAGATACATCTCCCTGATTTCACTCATCAGCGGATAACGCGGGTTGGCGCCCGTGCACTGGTCGTCAAACGCATCCTCAACCATCCGGTCAAGGGTTGCCATGAAGTCTTCCTCGGTGACGCCATAGTCGGCGATGGATTTTTTGATGCCCACCGCTTCCTTGAGCGCCTCAATCCTGTCGATAAACCGGTCAAGCGTCTTGAGATCATCCTCGCCCGTAATGCCGCAGAAGTTGGCGCACTCCACATAGCGCTCCAGCGTATGCGGATAGGCGTATTGCGGGAACGTGCCCATCTTGGCCGGCACCGGCTGGGCATTATAGCGCAGCACATGGCAGATCATCAGCGCGTTGGCCACCCCGTGCGGCAGGTGATGATACGCGCCAAGCTTATGCGCCATCGAATGGCAGACTCCCAGGAAGGCGTTGGCAAACGCCATGCCTGCCATGCAGGAGGCGTCGGCCATTTTTTCGCGCGCTTCGGGATCCTCCGCGCCCTTGTCATAGGCACGCGGCAGGTAGGTAAAGACATTCTTCATCGCCTTGAGCGCAAGGCCGTCCGTGTAATCGGTGGCCATCATGGATGCATACGCCTCCAGTGCATGCGTAAGCACATCGATGCCCGATGCCGCGGTCAGCCCGCGCGGCTGGCTCATCATGTTGTCCGCATCGACGATGGCCATATGAGGCATCAGCTCATAATCGGCCAGCGGGTATTTGGTGCCCGTGCGGTCGTCCGTGATGACGGCGAACGGCGTCACCTCGGAGCCTGTGCCGGAAGAGGTCGGAATGGCGACAAAGTAGGCCTTTTCGCCCATCTTCGGGAATGTGTATATGCGTTTGCGGATATCCATAAAGCGCATGGCCAGATCGAGGAAATCGACGTCCGGATGCTCATACATCACCCACATGATCTTGCCCGCATCCATCGCGGAACCGCCGCCCAGCGCGATGATGCAGTCCGGCTCAAACAGACGCATTGCCTGCGCGCCTTTGACCGCGGAGGAAAGATTCGGATCCGGCGCGACATCGTAAAAGCACGTGTGCTGGATGCCCAGCTGGTCAAGCTTCTGCTCGATCGGGCGGACATAGCCGTTTTTATAGAGGAAGCTGTCGGTGACGATGAAGCATTTTTTCTTGCCCAGCACCGTGCCCAGCTCATCCAGCGCCACGGGCATGCAGCCCCTTTTGAAATACACCTTCTGCGGCGCCCTGAACCAGAGCATGTTTTCTCTCCTCTCGGCAACGGTCTTGATGTTGAGCAGATGTTTTACGCCCACGTTTTCGGAAACGGAGTTGCCGCCCCATGTGCCGCATCCAAGCGTCAGAGACGGGGGCATCTTGAAGTTGTACAGATCACCGATGCCGCCAAAGCTCGAAGGCGTGTTGATCACGATGCGGCATGCCTCCATCCTCTGCGCATGCTGCAGGATCTTTTCCTTCTGCGCAGGATGAATGTACAGGGCCGCCGTATGTCCGTGTCCGCCGTCGCATACCAGACGTTCCGCCTTGTCAAGCGCCTCTTCAAACGAATGCGCACGATACATGGCCAGCACCGGAGAGAGCTTTTCGTGGGCAAACTCTTCCGACAGATCCACGCTCTCCACCTCGCCGATGAGCACCTTGGTGCCCTGGGGCACGGTCACGCCCGCCAGGCCGGCAATGGTGCAGGCGCTCTGCCCCACGATCTTGGCGTTGAGCGCACCATTGATGAGAAGGGTGCGGCGAACCTTGTCCAGCTCCTCTCCCTTGAGGAAATAGCAGCCGCGGCGCTCAAATTCCGCTTTTACCGCATCGTAGATGCCGTCAAGCACGGTCACGCTCTGTTCGGAGGCACAGATCATGCCGTTGTCAAACGTCTTGGAATGAATGATGGAGCTGACCGCCAGCTGGATATCGGCCGTATCGTCAAGGATGACCGGCGTGTTGCCTGCGCCCACGCCCAGGGCGGGCTTGCCGGAGGAGTAGGCCGCGCGCACCATGCCCGGCCCACCCGTGGCCAGAATAATGTCGGCATCGCGCATCAGCTCATTGGTCAATTCAAGGCTCGGGCTCTCGATGCAGCCTATGATTCCTTCCGGCGCGCCCGCCGCAACGGCCGCTTCCAGCACCACGTTCGCCGCCGCAGCCGTGCAGCGCTTTGCGCGCGGATGCGGGCTGATGAGCATGGCGTTGCGCGTTTTCAGGCACAGCAGGGCCTTGAAAATCGCCGTGGAGGTCGGGTTTGTCGTGGGGATCACGGCGGCCACAAGGCCGATGGGCTCCGCGATTTTGCGGATGCCGAAGGCGGGATCTTCCTCAATCACGCCGCATGTCTTGGTATCCCGATAGGCATGATAGATGTATTCACTCGCGTAATGGTTTTTGATCACCTTGTCTTCCACAACGCCCATGCCTGTTTCCTCAACCGCCATTTTGGCCAGCGGGATGCGCGCCTTGTTGGCCGCCATGGCCGCAGCAAAAAAGATTTTATCCACCTGCTCCTGCGTCATTTTGGCAAACTCGCGCTGTGCCCTGCGCATGAATGCCATGCGTTCGGTGAGCGCCTCTATGCTGTCGATGGGCCTTAATTCCTGCATGAATTTCATCCTCCTCCATGTTTATGAGCGGATTGATTGTGATTTCATTGACAATCATCATTATAAGCGCGGCGTCCCTGTTTGTCAAATGTTTCACGTAGATACAGAGCACCAATCTTTTATGTCCATTTTTTGTGAATTCCATGCGTCTTTTCCCTTTGCGCGCTCCTTTTTA
>DVMG01000214.1 GCA_018715105.1 Candidatus Ventricola intestinavium | reverse complement strand
AAATTCCATGAAACTTCATATCAAAAGGCATGCACCCATGAGCGCGCAGGCGATCATTGCGCTGGGGTTTTTCCTCATCATTTTGATCATGACGCTGCTCCTGATGCTGCCCATCTCTTCGAACACCGGCGAGCCGACGGATTGGCTGACGGCACTGTTCACGGCGACGAGCGCGGTCTGTGTCACGGGCCTGGTTGCCGTGGATACAGCGACCCACTGGTCCCTCTTCGGCCGCATCGTCGTCATCACCGGTATTCAGATCGGCGGTCTGGGTGTAACCACCCTCCTCGCGCTGATTTCGCTGGCGCTTGGCAAGCGCATCGGCCTGCGTCAACGCACGGTGCTTCAGGAGAGCGTCGCCTCTTTGCGCATTGGCGGCATTGTCCGGCTGGTCAAACGGGCCATCATCGGCACCCTGATCATCGAAGGCGCCGGCGCGCTGCTGCTCAGCTTCCGCTTCGTGCCCATGCTCGGCCTCTGGCGCGGCCTCGGCTACAGCGTGTTTCATTCGATTTCCGCATTCTGCAACGCAGGCTTTGATCTGATGGGCACGATCACCGGGCCGTATACCTCCCTGGAATCCTTTGTCGGCGATCCGATCATCAACATTGCCATCACATCGCTGATCCTCATCGGCGGCATGGGCTTCTTCGTCTGGGATGATCTGGTGGAAAACCGTTTCCGCTGGAGCCGGCTTCAGCTTCACTCCCGCGCGTCCATGCTGGTGACACTGTTTCTTTTAATCGTCCCTACGGCGCTGTTCTTCGTCTTTGAGGCCGATGCATCCATGGCCGGCATGCCTGTGGGAACACGCCTTTGGGCCAGTTACTTCAGCGCGGTCACGCCGCGCACCGCGGGGTTTGATACCATCCCCACCGCCACCCTTTCCCAAGCGGGCTCGCTTTTAACCGTTCTGCTCATGCTGACCGGCGGCAATCCCGGTTCCACCGCCGGCGGCGCCAAGACCACCACCATGCTGCTCATGGTCATGCTGGCCATTTCCGCACTCCGCCGGGAAGAGGACGTGCGCGTTCTGGGCCGCCGGATTGAAAACAGCGTCATCCGCCGGGCCGGCACCATCGTCGTCGTATATGCAACGATGGGCCTGGTTGCCACCCTGGCCATCTGCGGCGTCCAGCCGGAGCTCGCCCTGCGCGATGTGCTCATCGAGGTTTTTTCGGCGCTGGATACCGTCGGGATGTCGACGGGCATCACCCGTTCCCTCACCCCGCTTTCTAAAATCATTCTGATTCTGCTGATGTATGCGGGCCGTCTGGGCAGCCTGACGTTTGCCATTCTGGTGGCGCGCCGTCCCACTCCCGCCAATATCCAGTATCCCGTCGATCAGATGATCGTTGGCTGACACACAAAAAACATTTCCTGCATTTTGCAACCTTATTGGATCAGGAGGTTATCCCACATGAAATCCATCCTTGTTATCGGCCTGGGCCGTTTCGGGCGGCACCTGTGCCAAAAACTCATGAGCCTGAACAACGAAGTCATGATCGTCGACCGGAATGAAGAGGCCGTCAACGCTCTGGCCAACGAGGTCACCAGCGCGCAGATTGCAGACTGTACCGATGAAAATGTGCTGCGTTCCCTGGGCGTGCATAACTTTGACATGTGCTTTGTGTGCATTGCGTCCGATTTTACCAGCAGCCTGCTGATCACATCGCTCCTCAAGGATATGGGAGCCAAGCGCATCATCGCCAAAGCCAGCCGGGATATCCAGGCGCGCCTTTTGCTGCGCAACGGCGCGGACGAGGTCATCTATCCGGAGCGGGACAGCGCCGAACGCACGGCCATTCGCCACAGCGCGCAGAATGTGTTCGATTACATCGAGCTGTCGGATGAATATTCCATTTATGAAATCCCGCCGCTTGAAAACTGGGTCGGCCGCAGCATCCGCGAGGTAGACGTGCGCAACCGTTTTAAAATCAATATTCTGGCCATTAAATCCGGCGGCGAGCTTCGCCCGCTTCCAGGGGCCGATTACGTGTTTACCAACCGGGATCATCTGCTGGCGCTCGCTTCCCGCGAGGATGCCCGAAAGCTGCTGCGAAAAATCTAAACTGTGCAAAAGCCCGCATTCCTTTTCTGGGAAAGCGGGCTTTTGCCTGTCTAATTCCTTTCTGATTTCTTTCATTCTCCCGTTCACGAAAACAGGAAGAAAGCCGGTGTTTTCCCCACACCGCTTTTCCGAGTTCTCACTCTCCCGTTTCCCTTCACCGCGCGAGGAGAATGTCTTCCTTTTCTCTTTCCCCATCCGCACGCGCCAGGCCCGAACCGTTTGGCCTGAGCACCATGCCCTTTGTATGTTGCGGCAGGTCATAGCGAATTTGGATAGCCCATTTTCCCTCTTCATTCACGCCGAAAGCGCCGTCCAGATTCGGGTATTCCACGCCGCCTGCAAGGAGCGTGTAGTCATAGATGTCCGCGGGCATGACAGAGGATTCCTCCCTCATGGCGGGGCTTTCCCTGGATTCAAAGGATGCGGCCCCTCCCGGCGCATCGAACACCACCTCGCCGCTGATATCCACATCCGAGATCCTGACCGTCGCCCGGGCGCTGTACGCGCTGGTCGTGACCGTGCCTATGTACGTCTCGGTCTGCCCGTTCAGGGGCACGGTGAAGGACAGGCGCAGGAACCCACGGTTCTCCGGCACAGCGACGTGCGCCCAGTAAACATTTTCCTCATCCTGATAGTAGAGGCTCGCGCCATAGAGGATCGACAACTCAATTTCAATGTCGCCGTCCGGTGTGAAGCCTTCCGGCATTTCCACTTCCTGGAATCCCTGAATGGTGTATTCGTCAATCATGGTTTCGCCGCTTTCCAGAATGGTGAGCGGCTCGCCGTCGAGATCCGCGCCGTCGCCGATCCCCATGGTTTCCCTGCCGATGTAGCCAACGGGATGCTCCTCAAAAAACGCGATATGGCGCAGCTGGTCCTCCTCCCGGTACTGCGTGTAATAATCGGCGTACGAACCCGCCTCCTGCATGTCCCAGCTGTCAAATCCGGTGGGTTCGCCTTCACCCTCGTACCAGATAAGCGGGGTATTCGTTGTCAGCGTGTAGGAGTAGGAGAGCTTGTTCCCGTCGCAGTAGGACTGGTTCAGCGTCAGGCTGAAGCGGCGCCCGTAAAGATTGGCAAGCATCTCCTCGCGTACCGTCTGCGTCCGGGCGGAAGTGTCGGACCTATCCGGGGCCTGCGCTTCCTGCGTATCGTCGATTATGGCCGCAGCTTCCTCCAGATTTTCCAGGTGCGTGGCGCTCTGCTCATTCATCGCATCGTTTACAGCCTGCCCGAACACCCCCAGGCCCGCGGCAATCGCCGCCCCGCCTGCGGCGAGCAACAGCACAATCACAAACACCAGTGCGGCAGAAATTTTTCTTTTCACCCTGTTTTCATCCTTTCTGACAGCATTGAACACCGCCTGTTGGCGCTCCGGGGGAAAATCGGCTTCGGAGAGGCAGGCTTCCAGCGCGTCTCTCAGTCTGTGTTCATCCACGGAAATCCCACCTTTCCAGTTTCTTTTGAGCAACTGCTGGGCTTTGCTCATCCGGCGATAAACGCTCGATGCATGGATATGCAGCATCTGAGCGATCTCACCGGCAGACATGTTTTGATAGAAATGAAGCAGAATGACTTCTTTGTAGGGGGGCGGCAGAGACTGCACGGCAGCGTAGAGCTGCCTGGCCTCTTCGTCCGCTTCCGGCATGGCAAGCGGCAGATCTTCGACGGAAACCCGCTTATCCACCCATCGAAACCACTTTGAGCGCTGCTGATCCCGGCAAAGATTGACCGCAATACGCGTCAACCACGCTTTTTCGCTGCCGCCATGTTGGCCGCGAAAGCGGTCCCGGTTCTGATAGGCCCGGATGAATGTCTCCTGCACAACGTCCTGTGCCAGGTGCATATCTCCCAGAAGCGCCGTGCAGGTGCCCACCAACATGGGGCCATAGTCCTTCATCCATTTTGAGAGTTCCGCTTCCGAGGCCTTCCCCGGTACCAAGGGTTTGCCGGTCACGTTCTCTCACCTCCTCATCCTTAAGACGCAGAAAAGGTTCCCTTTTTCGCATAAAAGGGAAAATTTTTTCAAAAAATCGATCGGCCGTTTAGGTGTGTATCGTTTTCTGAAGGCATATCGGCATGGATGGCCATGCCGCGAGGCAATAATCTGATACATATGCATAAA
>DVMG01000213.1 GCA_018715105.1 Candidatus Ventricola intestinavium | reverse complement strand
TGCGCCGTTTCCCGCGATGAACGTTCTCCGGCCCATCTGGGGAAGGGGCTCCTCCGACACAGCCCCAGTCCGAAAAGAGGCGTTCCTGTCCCTGCTTTCCCGTCTTCTTTTTATAAACAGCAGCCGGGCCGGAGAAATTTTCCTCCGGCCCGGCTGTCTGAAGTTCCTTTCTTATTCCCCTTTCCGGGCGCGCGCGGCCAGCTTCTTGCGAAGCTCCGTTTCCAGCACGCGCTTGCGCATGCGCAGGGATTTGGGCGTGACTTCCAGCAGCTCATCGTCATCGATGAACTCCAGGCACTCCTCCAGCGAAAGCGTGCGCATGGAGACGAGCTTCATCGCGGTCTCCGCGCCCGCCGCGTTACGGATGGATGTCAGGTGCTTCTGGCGGCACACATTGACGTCAATATCGCCCTGGCGCGCATTCTGGCCCACGATCATGCCGGTATAGACAGCCGTATTCGGACCGCAGAAAAGCGTGCCGCGTTCCTGCGCGTAGAACAGGCCGTACATGACGGCCTCCCCCGTCTCCGTGGAAACCAGCGCGCCAACGCTGCGGTGCGGGATATCCCCCTTATAGGGCTCATAATGGTCAAATACGGCGCTCATGACGCCTTCCCCGCGTGTATCGGTCATAAATTCGCTGCGGTAGCCAAACAGGCCGCGGCTGGGCACGGTAAATTCCAGGCGCACCCGATCCGTACCGGTCATGTTTTCCATCACACCGCGGCGGCGCCCGATCTTCTCGATCACCGCGCCGGCATATTCGCTGGGCACATCGCAGACCATCTTCTCCACGGGTTCGAGCCTCTGGCCGTTTTCATCGATGTGGAAGAGCACCTCCGGCTTGGACACCTGGAATTCGTACCCCTGGCGGCGCATGTTCTCAATGAGTACGGACAGGTGCAGCTCGCCCCGCCCGCTCACGCGAAACGCATCGGGAGAATCGGTTTCCTCCACGCGCAGGGATACATCCGTCTGCAATTCGCGCATCAGCCGTGCGCGCAGGTGGCGGGAGGTGACATACGTGCCCTCCCGCCCGGCAAACGGGCTGTCGTTGACAGAAAATGTCATCACGACGGTCGGCTCGGTGATTTTAACAAAGGGGAGCGGCTCCACGCAGTCCGGCGCGCAGATGGTGTCGCCGATCATGATGTCCTCAATGCCGGTAATCGCCACGATTTCTCCCATCGCGGCGCTCTCCACCGGCACACGCTTGAGGCCGTCAAAGGCAAAGAGGCTGCTCAGCCGGAAATTCTCCCGCAGATCCGGCTTTTCGTGGTTGGCACGCGTGGCCATGGTGTTGAGCCGGAGCGTGCCGCGCGTGATGCGGCCAATGCCGATGCGGCCCACAAATTCATTGTAATCAATGGTGGAAATGAGCATCTGGGCAGGGCCGTCCGGATCGCCCTGGGGAGCGGGAATATATTGGAGAATGGTCTCAAACAGCGGACGCAGATCCGTGCCGGGCGTTTTCATGTCCAGCGTGGCCGTGCCCGCGCGCGCGCTGGTGAAGACAATCGGCGTGTCGAGCTGGCTTTCATCCGCGTCCAGGTCGATCATCAGATCAACCGCTTCGGAGACCACCTCGTCGCAGCGGGCATCCGGCCTGTCCACCTTGTTGACGACGACGATGACCGGAAGTTTCAGGGCCAGCGCATGCTGGAGCACAAAGCGCGTCTGCGGCATGGGCCCTTCAAACGAGTCGATGAGCAGCAGCACGCCGTCCACCATTTTGAGCACACGCTCCACCTCGCCGCCAAAGTCGGCGTGGCCGGGCGTATCCACCACGTTGATCTTCACGTCTTTGTAATAGATGGATGTATTCTTGGCCAGGATGGTGATGCCGCGCTCACGCTCGATGGCGTTGCTGTCCATCACGCGGTCAGCCACCTGCTGATTTTCGCGGAACACGCCGCCCTGCTTGAGCATTTCATTGACCAGAGTGGTCTTGCCGTGGTCAACATGGGCGATGATGGCAATGTTGCGGATGTTCTCTCGCGTTATTTCCACTGGAAAACCTTCTTTCTTCTCTTCCAATCTGCTTTTTCCAACCTGTTTTTCGCAGTCTGTTCCCCGGGGAGGGCAAAACCGGCGCGCCAAGCCGTGCGCCGCTTGATTTCACGCGGCGCCAAAGCCGGCTCACACGCTGCGCGACGCGGTTTCCGCCAGCTCCAGGCCGTCGTTGTTTTCATTCGCCCAGCGGATGGACCACTCGTTTTCAAAGAGGATCACATCGCGGTCATGGGCATCCTTGGCCAGGGAGGACGTGCTGGAGAGCTTGAGTTCCTCCACCGGCCGGGGGGTCTTCTTCACCCAGCGCACAAAGCGGTAGGGAAGCTGCTGGCGGGTGATCTCCGCATTATACTCGGTTTTGAGCCGGTGTTCGAGCACCTCAAACTGAAGCACGCCGACCACGCCGACGATGATCTCCTCAAAGCCGATGCCGGGCCGCTTAAATGTCTGGATGGCGCCCTCTTCGCTCAGCTGCATGACACCCTTGACAAACTGCTTGCGCTTGAGGCTGTCCACGCTGGTGACGCGGGCAAAAAACTCCGGCGCGAACACGGGAATGCCTGCAAAGCGCCTCTTTTTTCCGGTGCACAGCGTATCCCCCAGCGCAAAGATGCCCGGATCAAACAGACCGATGATATCGCCGGGATAGGCGGCTTCAACCGCCGCCCGCTCGTCGGCCATGAACTGCTGCGGCTGCTTGAGCTGCACCATTTTGCCTGTGCCGCTGTGCCACACGGTCATTCCCTTTGTAAAGACTCCCGAACAGATGCGCATGAATGCCAGCCGATCCCGATGGGCGGGATTCATGTTGGCCTGAATCTTGAAGATAAAGCCGGAAAAGTCCTCATCCGTGGGCGCCACCGTTCCCGCATCGCTCTCATGCGGCGCGGGCGGCGTGGAATACGCAAGGAAACGGGTGAGAAACGGCTCTACGCCGAAATTGGTGATCGCCGAGCCAAAGAACATGGGCGTCAGCTCGCCGCCGCGCACAAGGTCAAGATCAAACGCATCGCCCGCGATGTCCAGCAGTTCAACCTCATCCATCAGGCGTTTATACAGGCGGTCCCCCAGCAAAGCGGGCAGGTTCGGGTCGTCAAGCGGCACATCCTGCTTTTCCACGCGGTTTTTTCCATGGTCGCCGCTCTCATAGAGCTCAACCCTTTTTGTGTCACGGTGATACACACCCTTGAAATCGCCGTCCGTCCCGATGGGCCAGTTGACCGGGCATGCCCTGATTCCCAGCACCTGCTCCATCTCTTCCATCAGGGCGAAGGGGTCTTTGCCCGCGCGGTCCATCTTGTTGACAAATGTGAAAATCGGAATGTGTCTGAGCCGGCAGACCTTGAAAAGCTTGATGGTCTGCGCCTCCACGCCCTTTGCCGCGTCAATGAGCATGACGGCGCTGTCCGCCGCCACAAGCACGCGGTATGTATCCTCCGAAAAATCCTGGTGGCCAGGCGTATCCAGGATGTTGATGTGGAAACCGTCAAACTCGAACTGCATGGCCGATGAGGTGACGGAGATGCCGCGCTGTTTTTCGATCTCCATCCAGTCGCTGGTGGCGTGCTTGTCGCTTTTACGGGCCTTGACAGAGCCCGCTGTGCGGATTGCGCCGGAATACAGCAGCAGTTTTTCGGTAAGCGTGGTCTTGCCGGCATCCGGATGGGAGATGATGGCAAATGTCCGGCGGCGCGCGGTCTCCTCCGCGAGCGTGCCGGGCTGGAGCGGTTCAGGCATGGCGATCCTCCTTGGGAGCGTTTTTTCGGGGCGCGTCAAGCGAATCGGCGCTTTTCAACAAGGATATAGTATAACACATCACGGATGCCTTGAAAAGAAGGAAGATGCAAAAAAAAGCGGGCGTGATCCGGGCAAAGCGTCCCAATGGACCGCTTTTGCCCCTCACGCTCCGGCAGGCGACGCCTCACAGCCTTTCAAACACGCGTGTGCCGCAGCGCACGCCCCATGCCCTCCCATTACGGATAAGGAACTCCAGCCTGCGCGAGGCTCCCGTGCCCTCCCGGCTTTCGGCCAGGAAACGCGTGCCCCCACAGTAAACGAGCCGGAGGGGCTCTCCATCCAGCGTTCCCTCCATCCGTCCGTCCTGGCAGTGGATGCCCAGCACGCTCGGCACCCCTTCATGCCCGACATAGCGCCCCCGCAGCATCTGCGGCGCGCTGAATTCCCTCCCAGCCGGCAGAAACCATGCATGGCTCTCCTCAAGCGGCAGGCCCATAACCGCGTTGTACATCCCCCACATCAGCTCGTCCATGTCCTCATCGCCCTGATTACAGAGCACGGCAAAGCCATATCCCTCCCCCAGCAGCAGCCCGCCCTTGGTGGATACGCCATGCAGCGCACCGGAATGCTCGCAGATCACATGGCCGGCCTTCTCCCGCTTATACAGGCCCATGCACATCGTCGCCCGCGCGCTCAGTGGATGATAGCGGCCGATGAGCAGATCCACCGCCTGTGCGGGGAGGACCTGTTTTCCCTCGTGCATGCCCATGTTGGCCAGCGCGCGGTAATAGACCGCCATATCCCGTGCGGTGGATTTGACCATCGCACAGCCACGGAACGGCGGCAGGATGCTCCATGCATCATCGCACGTCAGCACGCCGTCCACCCGTTCAAAGAGGGAGGTGATGTTGCCGCCGGAAAGGGCACGCGCCGCATCGATGCCATTGTCAAGGATGCTTCGCCCCATGCCCAGGGGCGCAAACACACGCTCCTGCATGAAGGACTCCAGCGGCACGCCCGCGGCCTGATCAATCACATAGCTGAGCAGGGCATACCCCTCGTTGGAGTAGCTCATGGTCTCTCCCGGCGCGCCCACGGGCGCATAGCCGCATTGCGCGATGTAATCCATCACCTGGTCAAGGGTCTTCATGGCGTTGGGCGCCGTGCTCCTCATCTGATTCAGCCACGGGCTTTCCCCGCGATCCGGGCTGTTCATGGCGATGGACCATTCAAGCGGCTCCATCGGTGGGATGCCGGCGGTATGCATGGCCAGATGGCGCACCGTCACCGCCTCGCGCGGCTGGCCGGGCAGACGAAAGTTTGGCAGAAAATCGCACACCGGCGCGTCCAGGTCAAGCCGCCCTTCGCTGGCCAGGATGCAGGCGCACAGCGCGGTGATTGATTTGCTCATCGAAGCGATGCCGAACATCGTCTCCTCATCCACAGGGATGGAAAGCGCGGCATCCCGGTATCCGTATTGAAAGCTGTAAGCAGGGCCCTGCGGCCCCATGATGACGGCGCTGACGCCCGCCAGGCTTTTCTTCTTCGCCCCGTGTTTCAAATAGGCATCCAGCGAAGCATAATCAAGCATGTGTTCCTCCTCTGCCGTGCGGCTTTTTCGCGTGTGTCTTGGGAAATCCCCCTGCATTATACCATGAAAGGCGCCGTTTTTCACCTGTCCGTTTTTCGGCGTGGTCCGCCTGAGAATTGGGGGTTGAAAACGCCGCTTAAAACATGTACACTTAACAAAGCGCCGCTCATGCGGTTTCAAACCACCCGCGGTCTTTTTCCGCTTTTCTGTTTCCCGTCGTTTCCTTTCGTTTTTTCTATTCTTTTTCCTGTCCTTTCCACGTTTTGAAAAACGGCGCTCTCTCCGCGCCGCGGCATTTCTGCACAGATCAAAGGAGTTTCCATGGATCAAAAAAAAGCGGGCGTGCTGCTCTCTTACGGGCAGACGATCCTCTCCACCGCCATTTCGCTGACCTATACGCCGGTCATGCTCCGCCTGCTTGGGCAGAGCGAATACGGCCTGTATACCCTGGTCAACGGCTTCATCTCCAACCTGAGCCTGATGAGCTTTGGCCTGGGCAGCGCCTACATGCGCTTTTATTCCCGCGCGGAAGTGCAGGAAGGCGAGGAGGGCGTCGCCCGCATCAACGGGATGTTTTTCACCATCTTCCTCCTGATCGGCGCGCTGAGCCTGCTGGTGGGCGGCATTCTGGTGGCCAATGTTCACAACATTTTCTCCGCCAAGCTTACCCCGCAGGAAGTCGAAACCGCGCGTGTGCTGATGGCGCTGCTCGTTGTCAACATCGCGGTGTCGTTCCCGATGAGCGTGTTTTCTTCCTTCATCACGGCCAGGGAGCAGTTCCTTTTCCAGCGGCTGGTCACCATGGTGCGCACCGTGCTCAACCCCATCGTCATGCTCCCTCTGCTGTTGCTGGGCCTTGGCTCCGTCGCGCTGGTCATGGTGACGATCTTCCTTTCGGTATTCACGGATGTGCTGAATCTGCTCTACTGCCGCAGGAAGCTGCGCATGCGCGTGACGTTTGGCCGCTTTGACTGGAAGCTCCTGCGGGAGATGGGCAGCTTCTCCTTTTTTATCTTCCTGAACATGATTATCGACCAGATCAACTGGTCGGTGGACACCACCATTCTGGGCATCATCAGCGGCACAGCGGCCACAGCCGTCTACGGCGTGGGGTCGCAGATCCACAACTATTACATGGCGCTTTCCACCTCCATCTCCGGCGTATTCACACCACAGATCAACCGCATCGTGGCCCGGGGAGAGGGGGATGGGCAGCTCACCCGCCTGTTTACCCGCGTGGGGCGCATCCAGTTCATGCTGCTGATGCTCGTGCTCACAGGGTTCATCTTCGTCGGCCTTCCCTTTGTTCGCGCATGGGGCGGCGAAGAATACGCCGGCGCCTACCCCATTGCGCTGATGCTGCTGATTCCCGTGACGGTTCCGCTCATCCAGAATCTGGGCATTGAAATCCAGCGGGCAAAAAACATGCACCAGTTCCGGTCAAAGGTGTATCTGTTCATGGCGCTTGGCAATGTGGTCATCAGCATTCCTCTGGGCATGGCATACGGCGGGCTGGGCTGCGCGGCGGGCACCGCGCTTTCCATGCTGGTGGGCAACGGGCTGATCATGAACTGGTATTATCACACGCACATCGGCCTTGATATGCGCTATTTCTGGAAAAACATCCTGCGGATCGTGCCTTCGTTCCTCCCTCCGGTGCTGATGGGTCTCCTGGCCGTGAGCCTTCACCGGTTTGAGGGCTATCGGGGCGTGCTGCTCTTCGCCGTGCCCTACGCAGCGCTATATTGCCTGTGTGTCTATCGCTTTGCCATGGATGAAGACGAAAAAAACATGGTGCGCTCGCTTATCCGAAAAATCACAGGACGGTTCTTCCGCTAAGAGGCCTCCTGAATCGCTCTTAAAGGAGCGGCTCCGTTTGCCGGCATAAAGCCCCTCCCGCTCCAGACGGCCTCTTCTTTTTCCAAATAGAATCAAGTTTTAGTAGAATCAAAGGCTTTGTTCTCTCCCCTTTCGGGGGAGAGAACACGTTGATCCACGGCCCGCGCCGCTCTTGACAGGGCGGCGTGATTTTTTCCCGCGCCCATCGTTCGGCTCTTTTTACGCATCACGCGATCCGTCTATCAAAGGGCAGGGCGGTCTTTCGGCAGAGAACCCGGTTTCATAAAGCGGTTCCTTTTTTAGGAACAAAGAGCGATTTCATATCCGCTTTTTCCAGCCGCAGCAATTGTATCTTTTTATCGATCCCCCCGGCATAGCCCGTCAGGCTGCCGTTTGTCCCCACAACGCGATGACAGGGAATCAGGATGGAAACCTCATTGTGGCTCACCGCGCCGCCTACGGCCTGGGCCGACATGCGCATCTCCCCTCTTTGGGCGGCCATCTTCCTGGCGATTTCCCCATAAGTCATGGTCTGGCCGTATGGAATGGAGCGCAGGATTTCCCAGACCTGTTTTTGAAAAGCCGTGCCCGTAACATGAAGCGGCACGGTAAAATCCGGCTCCTTTCCCGAAAAGTAAATGTCAAGCCACTGCTTTGTTTTTTCAAAGAGGGGGATTTCCCTTTTCTCGTGTTCCTTATCCAGAGTGCGGGCAAAATACTTTTGCCCCTCAAACCATAATCCTGTTAAGCCGGCGTCATCTGCCGCTAAGAGAATATCCCCCATGGGGGAGCAATACGAATGGATGTACTGCATCTTAACCCTCCCTGTAAATCCCGGTCCTTTCTCCGTGTTTCTGTCTTTGCTTTCAGAATTGCTCTGGCGCCGCCGGATGCTCCTGCGCTTTTCCGGGCGCGGGAACGTTCTCTTTCGCCATCACACCGTCATCATCAGCGTGCCCGCGACAACAAGCACAAGCCCCCACGCAGCGCGGCGTGTCAGCCGTTCATGCATGAAGATCGAGGCAAAGGCAACCGTCACCACAATGCTCAGTTTGTCAATCGGCACCACCACGCTGGCAGGGCCCTCCTGCAGGGCCCTGTAATAGCAAAGCCATGACAGGCCCGTGGCAAAGCCGGAAAGCACGATGAACAGCCAGCTGCGCCGGTCGATCCTGGCCAGATCCCCCTGCTTTCCCTGGCCCAGCACGATTCCCCAGGCCAGCGCGAGCACCACCATGGTTCGCAGCGCGGTTCCCAGATTTGAATCGATTTCCGAGATGCCGATTTTTCCCAGAATGGATGTCAGGCTTGCAAACACCGCGGACAGCGCTGCATAGACAAGCCACGCCTTTCCTTCTTTCCCCTCCGCTTTTTCCCGCGCATTCTCCCTGCGCTCCACCATCATCAGCGTGCCCGCGCCGATGAGCACCAGCGCAACGCCCTTGAGGGGGCTGACAGGCTCCCCCAGGAAGAGAAACGCCAGCAGCACCGTCAGGACAATGCTGGATTTATCAATGGGCACCACTTTGTTGATATCTCCCAGCTGCAGCGCCCTGAAGTAACAGATCCAGGATGCGCCCGTGGCCAGGCCGGAGAGCAGAAGGAAAACGGCCGTTCCCCACTGGATGGAGGCCAGCCCGCTTCCCGCGCCCGTGATCAGCACCATCACCCAGGAAAACACCGCAACCACCGTCGTGCGCAGCGCGGTGGCGACATTGGAATCCGTATCGCGGATGCCGACCTTGGCCAGCACCGATGTCACTCCGGCAAAAAACGCCGAACCAAGCGCAAACATGAGCCACATCCTGCTCTCACACCTTTCAGCCTGTTTTTTCCTATTTTATTGCAGACGGCGTTTTGCTGTCAAACTGCCGCCTCCTTTATGGCCGTTCATGCCGCAATGGCGCGCCCCTTCATTTTGCATGATTCTTTTCAATTCCGCCACATCTCGCTTTCACCATTCATATAAAAAATCAAATAAATACACACATTTTACACATTCTTCACGTTCATCCGCTTATCGAAAATGCATCTTTTTGCATCGTCAAAAAATAGTCATTTTCCAAAAAATCATGTCAATC
>DVMG01000029.1 GCA_018715105.1 Candidatus Ventricola intestinavium | reverse complement strand
GATAATATACACAGTGTTTCCGCTGCAAGGGGATCGTATGCCGGAAGAAAGAGGTGAGAATTTGAAAAGCTTGCAAATCGCGGCCATTGATCACATTCCCTGGCTTGAATACAGGCACACGCTCAGCGATGGGCGTGTCTGCATCCGTCTTCGCACGGGGAAGGGGGAGTTTGACGCCGTAACGCTGCGCTATGCGCATAATTATGCAGAAGGCGCGCCCTTCTCCCGCGCATGGGAGGTGCCCATGGAGCGCATGTGGCGGGATGAGACGCACGAAGTCTGGCAGGCGGTCTTCATGCCGGAAGATCCGCGCATCCTCTACTGCTTCCTGCTGCGCGCGCAGGGGGTGCGCCTTGTGCATGATGCCGGCGGCACACGCGCCGAACCGCAGAACCCGGCGGACGTGAAGGCGTTTCACTTTGCCCATGCCTATCCGGCCCGTGAAAAGCCGCAGTGGGCACGCGGATGCGTGGGCTATCAGATCTTTCCGGATCGTTTCCGTCGGGTGGATGTGCCGGGGGAAGAGCCGGTAGAGCCGTGGGGGAGCCCGCGCGTGGCCAACGAATACCGCTTTGGCGGCAACCTCAAGGGAATCCTGGAGGCCGTGCCGTATCTCAGGGAGCTGGGCGTGGGCGTGGTCTATATGACCCCCATTTTCCTTTCAGATACGTCGCACCGCTACAACACGTTTGATTATTATCAGATTGATCCGCTGCTTGGCAGCCTGGAGGATCTGCGAACGCTGGCCGACGCGCTGCACGCCGGGGGAATCCGCATCGTGCTGGACGGCGTGTTCAATCACTGCGGCCTGGGGTTTGCTCCCTTTCAGGATGCGCTTCAAAACGGGCGCGATTCCCGGTATGCGGACTGGTTCTTCTTTGGGGAGCAGTATCCGTGCGGCTACATGACATTTGGCGAAAAGTGGGCTTATATGCCCAAGCTCAACATGCAGAACCCGGACTGCGCGGCCTATTTTCTGAATGTGGGCCGTTACTGGCTGCGGGAGGCCCATGTGGATGGATGGCGGCTGGATGTTTCGCCGGAAGTCTGGCCGGATTTCTGGCGGCAGTTTCGCCGTGCGGTGCTTGACGAAAACCCGGATGCCATCCTGATTGCCGAGTGCTGGGATGATTCGCGCGAGTGGTGCAGCATCGGGGATATGTTTGACGGAACCATGCACTATGTGCTTTCGGACGCCATCTGGGGCTTTTTTGCCGAGGGAAGGACGGACCTTGCCCAGTTTGACGCCGAGGTCAACCGGGCGATGATGCTCTATCCACAGGAAGTTCAAAACTCGATGTGGAATTTTCTTTCCAGCCACGATACGGCCCGCATGCTCACCCGCTGCGGGAATCAGACGCGCAAGATGCGCGCAGCCGCTTTTTTTCAGATGACGCATCCCGGCGTGCCCGTGATCTATTATGGCGATGAGCTGGGCATGCGTGGCGGCCCGGATCCCGACTGCCGCCGGTGCATGACATGGGAGCGCGTGCCCTCCAGCCGCATGCTCGCCTATTACAGGCGGCTGACGCAGATGCGGGGCAGCCTGCGTGTGCTCAGGGAAGGCACGTTGATCACCCATGAGGTCGGCGGGGACGGGCTGTACGCCTATCTGCGCCGCACGGAGGATGCGCTGGCGCTCTGTGTGCTCAACACCTCTGCCGCGCGGCTCACAGGCAGGACACTCGCGCTGCCGCGCGAGCTGGCGGGTGAAAAAAGGCTGCTTGACGCGCTCAGCGGCCGGCGCATCGCGGTGCGCCGCGGGCTGGCGGCGATTTCCCTCGCGCCGGGCGAGGGCATGGTGTTGCTGAAGGCGCAGAGAAACGAATGATGCATAGGAAGAGGGGGCTGGAAGATGGACGCTGCGGTATCGGCCGAACAGGTGGAAGACGTGGTGGAGGTCTTTGAACGAATGACCCTGGATGGGGTGATTGGCGCCGGGCTCCTGCTGCTGATCGGGCTTGTCGTCATCCGCGTCGCCATGCGGATGCTCAGACGCATGATCGAGCGGCTGCCGCTTGAGCGGGCGATTTCGGGCTTTCTGCTTTCAGCGATGCGCATCGTGATGCTCGTCGTGCTGGGCACCATGGTGTGTTCGCAGCTGGGCATCCCGATCACGTCGCTGGTGGCTCTCCTGAGCCTGTTTGCCCTGGCCGTTTCGCTTTCCGTACAGGATGTGCTGTCCAACATGGTCAGCGGCATGGTCATCCTGATCGCCAAGCCGTTTGCAGCAGGAGATTATATTGAGACGACGGCGGCGTCGGGGACGGTTGAGTCCATCGGGCTGATGTATACGCATTTGCTTTCGCCGGATAACAAGGTGCTGATGATCCCCAATAAGGAGCTCTCGGCCGGGCGAATCACCAACTATTCCGCGAAGGCTGTCCGGCGGGTGGATGCCAGCGTGCGGGTGGGCTATGAATATGGAAATGAGCGCGTGCTGGAAGCCCTGCTTCGGGCGGCCCGGCGGGTCTGTGAGGGGCATGAAACCGAAAAGCCGCCTTTTGCCGCGGTGAATGCCTATCTGGACGGGGGAGTCGAGTTTGTGGTGAGGGTGCACGTGCCCACGGAAGATTATTGGGATGTATACTATGCGCTGATGCTTGCGATGCGTGAAGAGCTGGAAAAAGAGGGCATCCCGCTCACATACGGCACCTCGCGCGTGCATCTGGATCGTCCGCAAAACGCATAGACGGGGAAAAGCGGCGGTTCCTGCGGCATGCTGGGTCAGAGGTTGGCCCGCGATGCCAGACGGGCGAATCCCTGCCCGGAAGAGGAAGGCGGAAGCCCCTGTATCCCCGAACGACAGGCTCCCCATCGAGCAGACACTCGAAATAAACAAAATTTCGAGACTGCGCGATGGGGAGCCTTTTGGGTATAGGGAAAAGATAGAGCCCAGGGAGAAAAGCGTTTTGCCGGCGGCCTGTGCACCGGATCCTCTGCTGTCAGGATGCCGGAAGCTCCCTGGCCAGATGCAGCGTGAACGAGAAGCAGGATCCCTTGCCGGTTTCGCTGGTGACGGTCATCTCCTCGCCCAGATGGCGCATGATTTCGTATGCGATGGCCAGGCCAAGGCCCGTGCCCTTGCTGTGGTGGGATTTGTCGGCTTTATAAAAACGGTCGAAGACATGCGGCAGATCCTCCCGGCTGATGCCGATGCCCGTATCGCGCACGGACACGCGCACCACGCCGCCGTCAATCACAGCGCTGAGCGTCACGGTGCCGCCCTCCGGCGTGTATTTAAACGCGTTGTCAAGCAGAGCGATGAGCACCTGCTGCGTGCGGTCCGGATTGCCGGTGACCTGGGGGAGAGAAGGCGGCACATCGTAAACGAACGTCTGCTGATAATCCTCGGCATAGGCGGAATACGTCTCGTGGATCAGATCGAGCAGCGGCAGAGGGGCAAAGGTGCTGCGGGAGAGTGAAGCCGTCCCGCTTTGCAGGCGGGAGAGCTCCAGCATGTCGTTCACCAGGCGGGACAGGCGCATGGTCTCGCGCAGCACCACATCATAGGTCTGCTGGCGCTGTTCCTCGGTCTTGATCAGGCCGTCGCGCAGCGGCTCCATCAGGGCGCGCATGGCCGTCAGAGGGGTGCGCAGCTCATGGGAAACGTTGGCCACATAATCCCTGCGTGTCTGCTCAAGCCGTTCAGCGCTCGTCACATCGGAGACGATGCCCACGCAGCCGGTGATCTCGCCGTCATGTTTGTGCAGGGGAGAAATGGAAATGTGCAGCGCCACATCCCCCTGCCAGATGGTCTTGCTGATGGCTTCTCCCGTGCGCAGGGATTCATCAAAGATGGCAAACACATCCGGCGCGGCCTCGCGCACGTTCCGCGCGTTGGAGCCGGGGGAAAGCAGGCTGTACACCGCCGGATTGATGAGGGTGGTGGCCCCTTCGGCATCCACCGCGATGATGCCTTCCGAGAGGCCGTTGATCAGGCTCTGCAGCCGGTTTCGTTCCAGCTCCAGAGAGGAGATGGTGGAGCCCAGCTCAGAGGAAAGATAATTGAGCGCGCGGCCCAGTTCGCCGAATTCATCGTTTCCCCGGCCATCGGCACGCACGGTGAGATCGCCGCCGGCCATGGTCAAAGCCACCGAACGCATGTTGGCCAGCGGCCGGGAGATGCGCGAGGCAAAATAGAGCACCATGGGCAGCAGGAGCAGCGCCACGAGGAGAAGCGAGAGCATGATCGTGTTGCTCAGGGCCTGCATGCCGCTCATGATTTCGGTCATGGACTGAGCCATGAAGACCGCCCCCACCACCTCGCCCATGAATGTGATGGGCACGGCCACCGCCACGAGGTTGCCGTTCATGATCTCTTCCGAGGAGGTATCGTTTTCCGCGGCCTGCGCGGTGGTGATGGTAACCAGCGCGTCGTTGCTTACGGTGATTTTGGCGGAAGAAGCGGTGGAATTGAGATCCTCCATGCTGCCCACGTGCGTGGCCACGTTGCCCGCGAGCACCTGGGGCATCATGGATTCGCTGAGCTTGGCAGGCAGTTTGCCCACGCGCCGGCCGTCAATCTGCTGGGTGCGGATGAGCGTGTCGCCCTCGGCATCGACCACCCAGACCGTAGCCTCCCACTGAGAAGTGCTGCGGCCAATGAGCGGCACCAGATAGGCCGAGGAGATTTCACCGGTGAGCGTGCTTTCGATATACCCGGCGATGATCTGCCCCTTGGGAATCAGATCATCGATCTTATTCTGAGCAAAAAGCCCCGGTGAAACGATGTTGTAAATCAGCAGGATCAGCACGGCGAAGATGACCACCGTGCCATAGGCCAGAACGAGCGCGCGGCGGAAGGAGGCGCTGTGCTTCATGATTCCGCCTCGAATTTGTAGCCCACACCGTATACGGTGATGATGTCCCAGGCGTGGCCCATCTCATCGCAGGCAAGCTTCTGGCGCAGGCGCTTGATATGAGTGTCCACCGTGCGGGTGTCCCCAAAGAAATCATAGCCCCAGATGCGGGAGAGAATCTGCTCCCGGTCAAATACTCTGCCCGGATGGCTGGCCAGCAGGTATAAAAGCTCCACCTCGCGGGGCGTGCAGGAGACGCTCTGGCCGTTGAGCTTGACACTGTACCGCTCGGGCTGAATCTCCAGGCCGCCATAGGTGAGCGTGGTCAGCTGCTCCTCGTGGTTTACGTCTGGTGCGGCGGACGTGCGCCGCAGCACCGCCTTGATGCGCGAGATCACCTCCCGGGGGCTGAAGGGCTTGACGATGTAATCGTCCGCGCCCATCTCCAGGCCGAGGATGCGGTCAATCTCCTCTCCGCGCGCGGTCAGCATGATGATGGGCAGCTGGCTTTCGCGCCGGACGGCCTGGCAGACCTCCATGCCCGTCATCCCGGGCATCATCTGATCCAGGAGCATCAGGTCATAGTGTTCCTTTTTGATCATTTCAAGCGCCTGCTTGCCGTCATAAGCGGAGTCGTGCAGGAATTCTTCATTGTCCAGATACAGGGAAAGGGATTGATGGACGATGGGATCATCGTCACAGATCAGGATGCGCGTCGTTTTGCTCATGTTGGTTCACCTCTACAGATCCCAGTATACCCGATTTGTGTGGCGGGATTATGGCAGCGCGGCGAAGCGAATGTTACAGCGGGCGTGCTGCGTATTTCCTTACTCCGCCACAGGCAGAACGGCCAGGCGAATGGGGGCCTTGGCATAGGGCACGAGCACGGTGTCAAACGCCTGACTCATATCCAGCCCGCTCATGGCGATGGGAGGCTGATCGCAGCTGGGCCCCCGCATGCCCCAACGCGGCACGGGCACGGCCCGGGCATGCAGCAAAACCCCTTCCTGCGTCATCTCGGCCGTGATGTCCGTGTGCCCTACAAGCGCGACGGCAAAATCCTCCCCGGCGCGCAGAGTCTGTTCCCTATCGACCGCTGGTTCTCCCTGCACGGCGGGGGCATAGGCAAAGCGCAGCGGCCCGCGCGCGATGGTCACGGCCCGGTGGAAGCTGGGGCGTACCTCCACCGTCATCGGCAGGGTAAGCAGGATCTCATCCCCATCGTGCCACTGGCGGTTGATCGTGAGGAAGGTGCCGGACACACCCGGGATAATTTCTCCGTCCACCGCCGCGGTGGCGCCTCTGGCCCAGCCGGGAATGCGCAGGTGGATGGGGAAGGCCGCGCTCTGGCTGAGGCCCAGCGTGATGCGAACGCTTCCGCTCTCGGGATAACGGCTCTCCACCTCCAGGCGCACGGCCGCGCCGGCCAGCCGGTATCGCACGGCGCAGGGGGCATAGCCCATGGCGCACAGGCCGTCGTCGCGGGAAAGCATCCACTGAGCCTGCGCAAAACGCGGCCAGGCGCACAGAAGAGCGCACAGCGCGTCGCCGTCTTCCAGGGAGAACAGCCCCGCATCCTCGCCGGAGAGCGGAAAGCGCGCAGCGCGGGAAAGCAGCGTCTGATTGGCCTGCTGCATGGGCTGAACGCCGCGTCCATCCGAAGAAAAGGCCGCGGCCACGGCGTTATAGACGACGGTCTCCAGCTGGTCTGCGCCGTGCTCTCCGCCGGGACAGGCCAACAGGGTCTCCAAAGAGGCCGCCAGCTCACAGCAGCTCACCGCGCTTACGCCGCGGCTGGGATGCGTGCCGGCCAATAGAGGATCCGCGGTGATGCCGCCGCTGGCCGCGCCATGCGCTTTGTTCATGCGCGCCAGGCCCGTTTCGGCGGCGGACAGGTGTTTGCCCGATCCGGTCAGCACACCGCACAGGGCGCTGGCGCGGAGCCCCTCGCACAGGTTTTTCCCCATTGCCGTGCGCAGAAGATGGTGGGTGTAGCCCGATTCATCCTCCTTGGCCAGCGCATCCCGGATCGCCTGCTCGCCGAGCGTGCGGGAGATGGGCGTGCGGTAGGGGAAGGCATGGAAAAGCGATGTGTAATCCGCTCCCTGGCTGACGAGCATCATCATCACGGAGAGGATCGCCTTCTGCCCGGTGATGTTATACAGCTCAATCCCCGCCTCAAGCGTGTCAGCGGTGTGCATCGCATCTTCTGCGGACAGGGGGTGTGTGCGCAGGGTATCCTGCAGGTATTTCATGTAGCGCAGCATGAATGTGAGGAGGTGCTTGTCTCCGCTGAGCGAATAGGCGGCGTACAGGGCGCGCAGCATTCGTCCGCGTGCGGCAAAGGATTCATCCGGCGCGCCGAAGGAACCGTCTTCCCGCTGGGTGGAGACGACCCGGCCGCACAGGGAGAGGGCCTCGCGGCGGAGCTCCTCGTCGCCAAGCAGCGCGCCGGTCAGCAGCGTGGCCTCCAGAAGCTCGGGCGCCCGCATGCCGCCGGCGAGCGGGCCGCCAAACCAGCTGCTCTGCGCGCCTGCCTCCGGGAACAGGGACGCACAGCGGGATAAAAGCCCGCCGCGCAGGGCAATCAGGCGCTCGCGCATCGTGCCTCGGGCGGAGAGGGCCCCTGCGGGAAGCGGAGCAAATCGGCCGGGCGCAAGCGGTGAACGGGCAAAAAAGGTGCGGGTCAGCATGTTGAATCCTCCCTTGCGGATTGTGTATGGCGGTTTTCAAGGGGACGCTGCGCGGTATGCGCACGCGCCGGATTGATGATACCGTTAGTTTACCGCGCGGCCGCGCGCACGTCAACCTTTGTTTGACAAAAGTCAGCCGAAAACCGGCATCCAAGCGAAAAGAAAGGGGAAAGGAAGGAAGACCGGCCGCATGCACGCCGGGGTTCTGCGGGATCATGCAGAGAAAAGGATGCAAAAAAAGACTGCAAAATATGAAAAATATATAAATACCTTGCAATTGATAGACGGGCGTGATAAAATAGAGCGGGAGAAATCCCAGAGCAGATTTGGGAGGTGAAAAGAATGGCTTATAAGATCACTGACGACTGCATCTCTTGCGGCGCTTGCGCCAGCGGCTGCCCGGTGAACGCGATCAGCGAGGGCGATGGCAAGTATGTGATTGATGCGGATACCTGCATCGACTGCGGTGCCTGCGCCGGTACCTGCCCTGTGGGCGCACCCGTCGAGGCTTAATCAGTCCACTGCGGATGCATTCGGTTAATCCGGATGCATCCTTTTTTAAATACACGCCGCTGCATGCGCTTTGGCAGACGCCGGCGGGCAGCGCGGCCTGCCGGGACTCAGGAAATGAAGAAAGGCGTTGCAGAGGGATCGTTTGCCCGGGCGCTGCACGCGCGGATCCGCAGCCGGATTTGGGAAGGAAACAGAAAGGGGAGAAAGGACCATGGGAAAAGGGCGCCGCGGCATATCGCTGGGCACAGGGATTATGCTCCTTTTGACGGCGGCGGTTCTCGTGGCCTGTGCGGTCTTTCTCAGGACCATTGCCGGGGAGGGCATGTATGAAAGGACGAGCGAATTCCTGATCCGGCTGGCCGAGCAAGGGAGCGCGGCGCAGGATGCGGATTCTCCCGCGCCCTCGGCTCCCGCGCCGGAGGAGACGGCGAGGCGGACGGTGCAGCAAACCCCTGCGCCGTCGCCGACCCCCGTGCCGGAGGCCGTCACGCTGACCCTGGCGGCGGCAGGTACGGTGTATGCCCCCAAAGCAGTTCGCCAGAGCGCGCAGGAAAACGGCGATCATTATGACTTTACGGCCATGTTTGCCGGGCTGGGCGATGCGCTGAGCCAGGCGGATCTGACCATCGCAACCCTGGAGACGACCACGGCCGGGCAGGAAAAGGGATATGGCAATTACAACACGCCGCCCCAGATTCTGGATGCGTTGCGCGCGTGCGGCGTGGATCTGATCTCGCTGGCCACGGAGCGCGCGCTTGACAAGGGGTATGAGGGGCTTGACATCACCCTCAGCGAGCTGACGGCGCGCGGGCTCGCCTGTGCGGGAATCTCGGTCGATGGTGGGAATGCCGGAACGGTGATGAACATCGGCGGCGTGCAGGTGGCCGTGCTTGCCTATACGTATGGGCTGAGCGAGGAAGGACGGCAGAAATCCCAGGAGGATGAGCGCGGCATGGTGGCGCGGCTTGAAACCGCGCGCATGATCCAGGATATTGTGAGCGCGCGTGTAAACGGCGCGGATGTGGTGGTGGTTTTGCCGCACTGGGGCACGAAGAACAAGCGGGAAACGCCGGATAATGTGCGCGCCATGGCGCGCACGCTGGCTGAAGCCGGGGCGGACGTGATCCTGGGAACGCATCCCAATGTGGTGCAGGGCACGGAGAGACTCCGTGTCACGCGGTCGGACGGGCTCACCTATGAGTGCCTGGTCTGCTATTCGCTGGGCAGCCTCCTGACGGACGCGCGCACCGAGGAAAACACCGCCGGCATGATTGCAAAGCTGGAGATCACCTATGATCCCGTCGCCCGGCGCATCTCGCTGGGGGAGATGGCCGTGACGCCGGTTTATATCGCGCGCGAACGCGAGGGCAGCCGCCATGTATACCGCGTGGTGGATGCTGAAAACGAGGAGGCGGTTTCCGCCCTGAGCGCACAGGAGCAGGCCTCTGCGCGCAGCGCGGCGCAAAGCGTGCGGCAGGCCGCACAGCCGGGCTGAAGGCGCCCTTCAAAAGAGCCCTTCGCAGGCATGCTCTTGCCCCTTCTTTTGCAAAGAAAGGATGCATATGAACAGAAAACGCATCGCGGATTATGGCATCCGCGTAGGAAAGATGGAGCGCGGCCCGCTCAATAAAATCACCGATGTGCCGGGGGTGCGCGTGGGACATGCCACGGTGTGCGATCCGCTGCACCATACCGGCGTGACGGTGATCCTGCCGTGTGAGGATAACATGTTTGCCCGCAAGCTGACGGCGGCCAGCTTTGTGCTCAATGGCTTTGGCAAGACGCAGGGACTGGTGCAGCTGGACGAGCTGGGAACGCTGGAGACCCCCATCGCACTGACCAACACGCTGAACGTGGGCATCGTGCACGACGCCCTGATCACCTATATGGATGCGCGCTGCCGCGCGGATCACGTTCCCATGCATTCGATCAACCCGGTGGTGGGCGAATGCAACGACGCTTCGCTCAACGCCATCTGCGACAGGCCGGTCACCGCCGCGCACGTGATGCAGGCCATTGAGCGCGCCTGTACGGATTTTGAGGAAGGCGATGTCGGCGCTGGGGCGGGTACGGTGTGCCATGGCCTGAAAGGAGGCATTGGCTCGGCTTCGCGCGTGATCACAATCGCCGGAAAGGCCTATACGCTGGGCGTGCTTTTGCAGAGCAATCACGGCTGCCTGGAGGAACTGACGGTCTGCGGCCGCCGGCTGGGGGAGGAAATCCTCGCCCGCCGCGCGCAGGCGCCGGTGCAGGCGCCCCAGGACCGTGGCTCGATCATGATGGTGGTGGGAACGGATTTGCCCGTATCCGACAGACAGCTGCGGCGGATCATCAAGCGCTGCTCTGTAGGGCTGGCGCGGTGCGGCTCCTATTTCGGGCACGGAAGCGGCGATGTGATGATCGGCTTTTCCACGTCAAACCGTATGCCGCACGGAGGGATGCACCGCGTGCTGACCCAGCAGGTGCTCACCGAGCATACCCTGGAGACGGCATTCCGCGCGGTCGCCGAGGCTACGCAGGAAGCGGTGCTCAACTCGCTTGCCTGCGCAGACGATGTTCGCGCGGAGGATGGAACGCTTTACGAAGCCATCGGCCGATATCTGTGAACGCCCGATCAGGAGGGCAGAGAAGACGCAAAAAAGCAGGAAAGCCGCATGTCTCCTTTTCCGGCAGGGGAAGGAAGCATGCGGCTTTTCTGCATGGCTTACAGCGGATGCACGCACCGCGCGGGGCGGCTGGAGACAAGCTGCTTAAGCTCACAAAGTTCTCCGCAAAAACACGGAAACAGGCCGGGAAGAGACGCAAAATCCTGCGGCCGCATCAGAGACGGGGGCTTGGGAAGGGAAAGCGCGCCGCTTTCCTCCAGCACATGAGCCACAAACTGGGAACAGAAGTAATAATGGGGACGCTCTTCCCGGATGCCCATCCGGCAAAGAAACAGGCCGCGCACGCTGTAATGATACCGGCTGCGCACGGCGAGCATCTGCGTGACGCGTAAGCGAGCCGCGCAGAAGGCGTCATGGGGAACCTCAAGCGCATACAGCGCGCAGCGTATGTGGGGATGGCCGCCGAAATAGCCGCGGTCAAGACGCTCGTGCATCAGGCCCGAGGGCAGGGGAAGAATGCTTACGATTCTTGAAAAACTGCAAAGGGATTCAAGGCGGGCATCAAAGGCCAGGGAGACGTGGGTAAACGAATCTCCCGTCAGGGTGTGAATCGTGCGCGAGAGCAGCGTCTTTGAGCGGGTCAGCAGGATGTAGATCGTGCTCATGGCTTTGCACACATCCGCCGGTAGAGAATCAGCCCCAGCAGCGAGAGAATCCCGGTGGCGGCGAGGGTGATCAGGGCGGCGGGGACATCCTGCGAACCCAGCGCATGGCCGCTGATCGTAGAGGTGATGACGGACGGAATGCGCGCCACAGCCGTCAGGGCCAGCGTGCGGGGAATATTCAGGCGCGTGAATCCCAGGGCATAGTTAAACAGATCCTTGGGCGAGCCGGGAATCAGATAGAGAAGGAAAACCGTGAGCATCTGCTTTTCCGGATTGCGGAAAAACGGGAGTTTATCGATTTGCTCCTGAGAAAAAAAGGCCGTCATGATCCCGCGGCCATGGCGGCGCGTCAGGTTGGCCGTCACCAGGCAGCCGATTGTGGCGCCGGTCAGGCAGAGCAGCAGCCCTTCCCAGACGCCGAAGACATAGCCTGCGGCGATTTCCATCGGCTCGCCGGGCAGGAAGGCGAAAATCACCTGCACGGTCATCAGGCCGATCATGGCCAGCCTGCCGATCATGCGGTGAGCATCCACCCACGCGCGGAAGGCCACCGGATTTTCCACCACGGAGACAACCGGTTTGAACAGCAGGGCGCACGCAAGCCCCATGGCCAGCACAAACGCCGCGAGGATGAAAAGGCTTCGTTTTTTCCTGGGTGTCAGCATAAGAAAATCCTCCTGTGTCATGAGACAAAAGGAGGATAGCACAGAAAGTTCAACTTTTTTCCACGGTTTCGGGGGAAGCGAATCCGAAATCCGCCACGATGACCGCGCCGCCGGTGCGGGCGTTGGAGAGCATGAGGGAACCGCCGCAGCGCTCACAGAGCACCTGGGCGATGTGAAGGCCCAGGCCCAGGTGGCCGTCGGCCCCTGTTTTGCTCTCGCTGAAAAAGGGCTCGGAGGCGCGGGCAAGCGCTTCGGGGGAAAAGCCGGGGCCATCGTCGCGCACGGTCAGCGTCAGCCGCCGGCTGTGCAGGAGCAGGCTGGCCTGAATCCGCGAACCGGCATAGCGCAGGGCATTTGAAAGCAGGTTGTCAAACACCCGCTGAATCAGCTGGGTATCCGCCGGAACGGTAATCGGCGCCTGCACCGTTTCCATGGAAAAGGCGAGCGCTTTTTCGCGGCATAGGAAGAGGCCCGTTTCCTCCAGCGTCCGGGCAAGATCTTCCAGCGGGATGGGCCGCATGTGCACGCCTTCTTCCTGGGTCCGGCGCATTTCCCCCAGGCCGGCGACATAGCGCTCCATGCGAAGGATATGGCTACGCATGGTGTGCATTGCGCGGTGAAGCCTTTCCGGCGTGACCGCTTCCGCCGACGCGTCCAGCAGCTCCATCTGCCCCTTGAGCACCGTCAGCGGGGTGCGCAGGTCATGCGCCAGGGCGGCCGTCTGGCGGCGGTGCGTTTCAAGCGTGCGCCACATCTCGCGCTCGTGCGCAAGGACGCCTGCTCGCATCTGCTCAAAATCCGCGCAGAGCCGGCCCAGCTCATCCTCCGTGTCATAATGCAGGCTGAAATCCAGATCGTTTTGCCCGATACGCGCAGCGGCATGCTGCAAAAGCGCCAGGGGTTCGCGCAGCTTGCGCCTGTAAAACCGCCTGGCGGCCAGCCACAGGCACAAAAGGGGCCAGACCACGATGCTGAGCATCTGGGCATAGCCGCAATACGCGTACAGCGGCTCCTGTCCCTGGGAGAGGATCACCCTGTGGGACACGATCTCCCCGTCGCGCAGTTCGACGGACGCGTTGATCGTGGCGCGGTTGATGCGGACCACATCCTCCATATCCGTGATCTGCATGTCGATCATGGCGTCAAGCAGAATCCAGTCGCGAATCTTTCCGGCCGCAAGGCACGTGCCCAAAACCAGCGCGATAGCCAGCAGCATGTACAGCAGCACATACACCACAAACGCCCGGCGCAGGGGCAGGCGCATGATGAAGCGCGCCCATCCCTCCCGCAGGCCCGGCCGCGGCGTGCGCCTCATCGCTTTGCCCACTTGTATCCCACTCCCCACACGGTTTGAATCATGGGCGGGCTGCCCGCCGCCTCCAGCCTGACCCGGATGCGCCGGATATGCTCGGAAACCACGGCGCTGTCCCCGTCCCCCTCAAGGCCCCACACGTCTTCGTAGATGCGTTCCCGGTCAAACACCTGGCCGGGATGGGTGGACAGGAGGGCGAGGATATCAAACTCCTTTTTCGGCAGCGTGACCGTCTGCTCCCGCACAAAGACAACGCGCTGGCTGTAATCGATGACAAGCGACGGATCAAACCGGATTCGTGTCCGGTACCGGCTTCGCGCTTCACGGCGAAGATGCGCCTGCACGCGCGCACCGATTTCCTTCAGGCTGAATGGCTTGAGGATATAGTCGTCCCCGCCCGAAGCAAAGCCCTGCAGCTTGTCATCCTCCGTGATCCGCGCCGTCAGAAACAAAATGGGGCAGGGCAGATGATCGCGCAGCGCGCGGCAGACGGCCAGTCCATCCATATCCGGCAGGCCGATATCCAGCAGGATCAGGTCGGGGCCGCGCTGGGCCTGCGCGATGGCATCCCGCCCGCATCCGGCTGTCAGAACGGCATAGCCTTCCATTTCCAGATAATCGCGGAGCATGGAGAGAATATCCGGCTCATCTTCCACAATCAGGATTGTTGACATGGGTATGCACCTCCATCCTCTACAATACGATTGAAAGTTCAACTTTCTTTCAACTTTGCACCGTCTTGCACCGTTTTGTACTGTTTTGCACCGGCCTGCCTCGTTTCGCGCCGTTTCTGCCGATGCTTTCGAGCGGTCCTCCCGTAACCGCTCAATAATCCCGCGGTACAGAAAAATTGTGGTTCCCGGCACTCACACCGCCGAGAACCACGACTTCATTTCTTCTGACCAGGGGAGCAGATCATCCATCTCAAAGTCCTTGTCTTGCTCTGC
>DVMG01000212.1 GCA_018715105.1 Candidatus Ventricola intestinavium | reverse complement strand
CCCCATGGGACACGGGAAGAGAATATAAGATGCTGTATGTGGCCCGGTATCCGCGCGATAAGGAAACGATCAACGCGGTGAGGATCCCGTATTATCAGGACCTTGCCAGGCAGTACCGGGAGAAACAGGATTGGCAGATGGCCCAAAAGTGCGAAAAGCGCGTGGAGCGGGAGCTGGCTCGCGCCGTGCCCGCCGGTGTTTATATTGCCACTTCCTCGGACGGCATTCATTGGAAGGAAGCCGATGCGCCTGCCGTTCCCTATCTGGACGACATTTCCCATATGATGTACGACTCGGAAAACCAGGTATACCGGCTGTATGGGCGGGGCTTTGCCTATGACGAGGGCCGGTGCAGGGCGGACAGGGATCAGGCGCTTTTTGACGGATATCTCGGGCGTGCCGTCTTTATGGCGACAAGCCGGGACGCGGTCACCTGGGAAAAAGAAAAGCTGGTGCTCACCGCAGACGCATTTGACAGGCCTGGAGACGAAATTTACAGCATGGCTGTGTTCCCGTGGGAAGGATGTTATCTTGGCTGGGTGCAGATGTATCACGGCGCGCCGGATGACATGACGCTGGACATTCAGCTTGCGATCAGCCGGGATGGGGAACATTTTGAGCGCGTAGGAGACCGCAATCCCATTCTGCCGCTGGGCGAGATTGGCCAGTGGGATCGTTTCAACACCTGTGTGGCGGGCCTGCCGGTCATCGAGGGAGAAAGAATAAGGGTCTATTTTAACGGGGCGGTTTTCCGGCATCTGCAGATTACGGGAAGCGGCGCATATGGCGGGATGGATACGTGGAACCGGATTGTGCGCATCGGGATGGGGGAAACGCAGGCGGACCGCTTTGCGTGCGCCCAGGCAAGCTTCCAGGGAGGGGAGATGCTGACCGTGCCGCTGACCCTGGAGAGCCCCCGCCTGCACCTGAATTGTGAAAGCGCGTGGGGCGAGCTGGGAGTGACGGTGCTCATGGGGGACAAGAAGGAAACGTTTGTCGTAACCGAAAACAGCATGGATGCCATGCTTTGCCTGCCCCAATGGGCGATGCAGGGAGAGGTGCAGCTCCTTTTTACGCTCAAGAATGCACGCCTGTATGCGTTTTGGTCAGAAGGGGAGAAACAGGCGGGCGGCTGATCGATCCGAGGGCATGGAGCACAGAAAAAACGGGAACAGAAAGAAAGGCGGAAACCATGTACATCCAAAAAGGCGATACCCTGCTGTTCATTGGGGATTCCATCACAGACTGTGGCCGCAGGCGCCCTGTCGGCGAAGGGCTCCACGGCGCACTCGGGGAGGGGTATGTGGCGCTGTTTCACGCGATGCTGGAGATCCATCATCCTGAACAGAGGTGCAGGGTGATCAACATGGGGTGTTCCGGTGAAACGTCCCGCGAGGTGCTTTCGCGCTGGCAGACGGACGTGCTGGCCCTTGAACCGGATGTGGTGGTGGTGATGGTGGGGATCAACGATGTGTGGCATGCATTCAACCGGCCGCATCAGCCCCAAATGCATGTGCAGGAGGCGGAATTCGGACAGAACCTGCGAACCATGGCCGAAAACAGCCGGGGACATGTGAGAAAGCTGGTCTTCGCTTCGCCCTATTTCATTGAACCCAACCGGCAGGAGCCAATGCGGCGGAAGATGGACTGCTTCGGGCAGAGAATGAGGGAGGAAGCACAGCGGGCCGGCGCGCTGTTTATCGACACGCAGGCGGCCTTTGACAGGTTGGTTCCCGCCTGGTATCATCCAAGCGCGTTGGCCTGGGATCGTGTGCATCCAACGCAGTCCGGGCACCTGCTGCTCGCGGAGACATTGGCCCGCGCCCTGTGTGGGGACAGCGGGCAGGAAAGCTAAAGGCATGGGGAAGTGCACAGGAAGATCCCGAATACAAAAAACACCCCGCCGGCTAAGGCGGGGTGAAAGACCGCTGGCAAAACGCTTTTCTCCCCCGAAGAGGAGAGAAGAATTCCCGGAATCCTCAAAAGACAGTGCCCGTCATGAATAAAAACGACGCGCATGTCAACAAACCAACACCCCGCCAATCAGGTCGGGGTGAAAAAGATCACCGGGCATCCGCGGGATGCGGCAGGCGATCCACCACGCGGCACACGGCCGTCAGCAGCACGCAGTCCACAGGCAGCTGCATGATGTTTTTCAGCGCGCGCACGGGCAATGCGGCCAGCTGCGCCTGACCGTAGAGCATGGTCAAAAACAACGTGTTGAGCAGGATGTTGACAAACACACAGATCAGCAGGCGGGCCAGCACAATGTGGGAAAGCCTGTGCTCGCTCCTGAAAAAAATCACGCCGTAGATCACGCCGCCAAGCGCGGCCGTGAGCGTGAACCCTGGGAAATAGGGCCCCGTGGGCTTGATCATGAAGCCCAGCACGTCGCTGAGCGCCCCCTGCAGGCCGGCCACAACGGGGCCAAAGAGCATGGCCGTGGGGGCAAGCGCCAGATGTCCAAGCGAGATTTTAAGGCTCTCCCCGATCTGGATCACGCCCAGCGAGGAAAGGACCATCTGGATGGCCAGCAGCACGCCGGCCGTAGTCAGGGTTTGCGTCCGGCGAAGCAGGCGCAGAGACTCAGGAAATTTTTGCAGGATGCGCCCCATGTTTTTCAGGGCATCTGAAAAGGCGGTCAACACAAAAACACCTCCGCAAATCAGCCCGGCATGCCGGGTGGGGATGATTCGCAGAGATGACAAATCCAAGGCAAAGAGACAGTTCCGGGCCGGAGAGATACCGCGAGGGGCAAGGGCCCCTCTTCGTCCCACGCTTTCCCATGCGTGAGCACTTGACGCATCTTTTCCGTCGCCGCGCGCAGCGGCGCCCTGCCACCTTTACGAATCGCCTGTGACAAGAGCTGGTGCTGAAGACGGGACTCGAACCCGTACGCCCGAAGGCAGGGGATTTTAAGTCCCCGGTGTCTGCCGTTCCACCACTTCAGCGATGTGCTCATTATATCCGCTTTTCCAGGAGATGTCAAGGCGGCTTGCATTTGGTATCCGGCTTTGATACAATGCATGAAAAGAATGAAGGGAGGAAAAG
>DVMG01000211.1 GCA_018715105.1 Candidatus Ventricola intestinavium | reverse complement strand
CAAAGGGGGCAGGTTGCGGATCCGAGGGCCCCGGCCTGTTCCCCGCATTACATTGGATGGAGAGCGAGAAGCATGCAAGCCAATCAGCCGATTGAGTCCCAGCAGGCAAAGCTGCGCATAGCCCGGATGTTTGATATTCCCGACGGCGTGTCGGGCCTGTGCCCCTATGGAAGCGGCCACATCAACGACACATACCTTGTGACCACGCCGTTCAGGCGCTATATCATGCAGCGGGTAAACGCCCGCGTTTTTGCCAAGCCCCTGCAGGTGATCGAGAACATTGAGCGGGTGACGGCCTATCTGCGCGACGTGATCAGGCGGGAGGGCGGCGATCCCCTGCGCGAGACGCTGACGCTGATCCCCACCCGGGCAGGCGGATATGCCGCGCGCGATGAGGAGGGCGGATACTGGCGGATGTACCGGTTTATTGAAGAGACCGTCTCCTGCGATCTGCCGGAAACAACCGCTCTTTTTGAGCTCTCCGGAGAAGCGTTTGGCCGGTTTCAGCGGCAGCTGGGTGGATTTGACGCCCGCTTGCTGCATGAAACCATCCGGGATTTTCACAACACCCCCGTGCGCTATGCCCAACTGATGGAGGCCGCAGAGCGCGATCGCGCGGGGCGCCTTGGGCAGGCCGGCGAGGAGATGGCCTTCTGCCGCCAGCATGAGAGCGAGACGAGCGCGCTGGTGGACGCCCAGGCGGCGGGGGAAATCCCGCTCCGTGTGACTCACAACGACACCAAGCTCAACAATGTGTTGCTGGATGCGAAGACGGGACGGGGCGTGTGCGTGATTGATCTGGACACGGTCATGCCGGGACTGGCGGCCTATGACTTTGGCGATTCCATCCGCTTTGGCGCAAACACGGCAGCGGAGGATGAACGCAACCTGATGCGCGTGCATCTCTCCCTGCCCATGTTTGAAGCTTATACGCGCGGGTTTCTTCGGGCGGCGGGCCGTGTGCTCACACCGCGGGAAGTGGAGCTGCTGCCCATGGGAGCCAAGCTGATGACGCTGGAATGCGGCATGCGCTTTCTGGCCGATCATCTGAACGGCGATGCATATTTCAAGATTCACCGGCCCGGACAGAACCTGGATCGCGCGCGCACGCAGTTTGCCCTGGTGCGCGAGATGGAGACACACTGGGATGAAATGAAGGAAATTGTGCGGAAGCTTTCAAAGGAACAGCCCTGACAACAGAAAAACAGGGAGCGGCAGAGCGCGAGGGCCGCTCCTTTTTGCGTGGAACCCGGCATGGATGTTAAATGAAAAACATGAGATATTTTACATTGGAATGCCGGAAAGAAGGGGAAAATTCCGCGAAAAAAGCCGAAATCGACCGGGATTGCGCGCATGCGGCCCCTATGCGGCCGGAGGAGGCGGATCTTTGCCTCTTTTTTCCCTCGATTTTACATAAGATTGGCTTTGGATTTTACACGGGGATTTTACAATAAGCACGTCCTCGGAACGAGAGGACATGCGAAAAAGCATGTTCACCATCAGACCAGAAAAGGAAAGAGGAGAAACATCATGAAAAACTTCGCAAAGATGGCGGCCTGCGCCGCTCTGGCGCTCACCTGCATCGCCTCTTCGGCGCTTGCTGAGTCCGCGTTTGACGCCACCAAGCTCATCAACGTGATTTCCCGCGAAGATGGTTCCGGCACGCGCGGCGCCTTCATCGAGCTGACCGGTGTGCAGCAGGAAGTGGATGGCCAGGATGTGGATATGACCACCGTGGATGCGCAGATCACCAACAACACCGCTGTCATGCTCACCACCGTCGCGGGTGACACATACGCCATCGGCTATGTATCCCTGGGCTCTCTGAGCGACGATGTGAAGGCTGTGAATGTGGAAGGCGTGGAGGCCACCGTGGACACCGTTGCCGACGGCAGCTATAAGATCGCCCGCCCGTTCAACATTGCTTATAATGAGGAGACTCTCAGCGAGCTGGGCAAGGACTTTGTCGCTTACATCATGAGCGCGGAGGGCCAGGCCATCATCAATGAGAATGGCTATGTGGGCAGCAGCGATGCCACCGCTTACGCCGGCACCCCCGTGGAGGGCAAGCTGGTGGTTGCGGGCTCTTCCTCCGTCTCTCCGGTGATGGAAAAGCTGATTGAGGCTTACACCGCTGTGAACACCGGCGCTGAGATCGAGCTGCAGACCTCCGACTCCACCACGGGCATGACCTCCGCCATGGAAGGCACCTGCGATATCGGCATGGCCTCCCGTGAGCTGAAGGAAGAGGAAGCCGCCGCGCTGACCTCCCAGGTGATCGCCATGGACGGCATCGCGGTCATCGTCAGCAACGACAACCCGGTGGAAGACCTGACGGTTGAGCAGATTGCCTCCATCTTTACCGGAGAAGTGACCACGTGGGATCAGGTCGCCGCTGCCGAGTAAAACACGACAAAATCCCGGAATGGGCCGCGGTCGGGCGCGGGGCGCAACGGATGCCCCCGCTCACCGCGGCTCTTTGCGGATTGAAAAGGAAGAAGGCAAGGAATGGAAACCAAGCTTCAACGAATGAAAAACGGATTAAAACAAATGAGAAACAGGATGAGGAAAGGAAAAGGCGCACGCAGTCATTCCTTCATGGAAAGGGCCATGAAGTTCGTCTTTCTCGCCGCCGCTCTGATGAGCATCCTGTGTGTGGCGCTGATCTGCATCTTCCTCTTTGCCAACGGCCTGCCGGCAATCGCCGAGATTGGCCCGCTTCAATTCCTGCTGGGCCAGACGTGGCGGCCGGGAAACGATCTCTATGGCATCTTCCCGATGATCATCGGCAGCATCTATGTGACAGGCGGGGCGCTGATTCTGGGCGTGCCGATTGCCCTGCTGACAGCGATTTACCTGGCGTTTTTCTGCCCCAGACAGCTATATCGCGTGGTGAAGCCGGCGGTGGAGCTGCTGGCGGGCATCCCGTCGGTGGTATACGGCTTTTTCGGCATCGTCGTGCTGGTGCCCATGGTTCGCACGATTTCAGAGCCCTTTAACGGAAGGGGCAATTCGATTCTTACGGCGTCCATCCTGCTGGCGATCATGATTCTGCCCACGATCATCGGCGTGGTCGAGCCGGCGCTTCGCGCTGTGCCCCGCAGCTATTACGAGGGTGCGCTGGCTTTGGGGGCCACCCATGAGCGCAGCGTGTTTACGGCGGTTGTGCCCGCGGCGGGAAGCGGTGTGCTGGCCGGCATTGTGCTGGGCGTGGGCCGCGCGATGGGCGAGACGATGGCCGTCATCATGGTGGCGGGAAATCAGCCGCGCATGCCGCAGGGAATCTTCCAGGGCATCCGGACGCTGACGGGAAACATCGTCATAGAGATGGGGTATGCCGCCGGCCTGCACAGAGAGGCGCTGATCGCCACGGGCGTTGTGCTCTTCATCTTTATCCTGCTGATTAACATGAGCTTCTCCCTGCTCAAAAGAAAGGGGCGCGACGCATGAGCCGCAATGCTGAAAAAGGAATCAATGTGCAGCCGTTTTCCGTGCGCGTGCGCAATGCGATGCGTCACCCGGGGTCGCTGGTGCTGTGTGTGCTTACAAACCTGGGTGCGCTTATCACGGTGCTTGTGCTGGGCTTTCTGCTGGCGTATATCCTCATCAATGGCATCCCCAACCTCAGTCCGGAGCTCTTTTCGCTGACCTATACCTCGGAAAATCAGTCCATGCTTCCGGCGATCCTCAATACCTGCACGATGACGCTCATTTCTCTTCTGCTGGCCGTGCCCTTTGGCGTGGGCTCTTCCATTTATCTGGTGGAATACGCCCCCAAGGGGAACCGCCTGGTCAACCTGGTGCGGGTGACGACGGAGACGCTTTCGGGCATCCCCTCGATCGTATATGGTCTTTTCGGCATGCTGTTTTTCAACAACACGCTCGGGTTTGGCTACTCCATCCTCTCCGGCGCGCTGACGCTGGCGATCATGATTCTTCCGCTGATCATGCGAACCACCGAGGAAGCGCTTCTCTCGGTGCCGGATATGTATCGCGAGGGCAGCTTTGGCCTGGGCGCCGGGCGGCTTCGCACGGTGATGTGCATCGTGCTGCCTACGGCGGTGCCGGGCATCCTTTCCGGCGTGATCCTGGCGATTGGCCGCATTGTCGGAGAGACGGCCGCGCTGATGTACACATCCGGCACGGTGGTCAAGGTGGCGGGGCTGATGGATTCCGGCATCACGCTTTCTGTGCACATGTACCGCCAGGCATCCGAGGGCCTGTATACCGAGCAGGCGTACGCTACAAGCGTGGTGCTGCTTGTGCTCGTGCTGCTCATCAATTTCTGCTCGAGCAATCTCGCCAAGAAGATCACGAAAGGCAGGTAAAGGCGAATGGCCAATAAATTTGAGGTCAAGAACATGGATCTGTATTACGGCAGTTTCCATGCTCTCAAGGACATCAATTTAAACATGGAGGAAAATAAGATTACCGCGTTTATCGGCCCGTCCGGCTGCGGGAAATCAACATTTATCAAGAGCCTCAACCGCATGAACGACCTGGTGGAAGGATGCCGCATTACCGGTGACATCCGGCTGGACGGCGAGGACATCTATGGCGCCATGGATGTCAGCCAGCTGCGCAAGCGCGTGGGCATGGTGTTTCAAAAACCCAATCCGTTTCCCATGAGCGTTTACGATAACATCGCTTACGGACCGCGCACGCACGGCATCAAAAACCGTGCTCAGCTCGATGAAATCGTGGAAAAGAGCCTGCGCGACGCCGCCATCTGGGATGAGCTCAAGGACAGGCTGAAAAAAAGCGCCCTGGGCCTCTCCGGCGGACAGCAGCAGCGCCTTTGCATCGCGCGCGCGCTGGCAGTCAAGCCGGAGGTCATCCTGATGGATGAGCCGACCAGCGCGCTTGACCCGATTTCCACATCCAAGATCGAAGACCTGGTGCTGGAAATCAAAAAGGAGTATACCATCATCATGGTCACGCATAATATGCAGCAAGCCACGCGCGTGTCGGACAAGACGGTGTTTTTCCTGCTGGGCGAGATCATCGAGAGCGGCGATACGGAACAGATCTTTTCCATGCCGCGCGACAAGCGCACAGAGGATTACATCACGGGCCGCTTCGGCTGATCCAGAATCCAGGGAGGAAAGAAAGATGCGCAAACAATACGATCAGCAGCTTCAAAAGCTCAATGCCGAGCTGCTGCATATGGGCGAAATGATTCAGCAGGCCATCAGCGGCGCCGTGACGGCGCTGCTTGAAAGGGATGACAGCAAGGCGCACGAGGTCATCGCCTTTGACGAGGAAATCGATCAGCAGGAGCGCACGGTGGAGCAGATGTGCTACAAGCTGCTGCTTTCCCAGCAGCCGGTGGCCAGCGACCTGCGCATGGTTTCCTCCGTGCTCAAGATGATCACGGATATGGAGCGAATCGGCGATCATGCGGCGGATATCTCCGAACTGGAGCTGATGCTGGAGGATCTGCCGCCGCTGTCAAACGACCATCTGCGCGAAATGGCCACGCAGACCAGCGTGATGCTGATCCGCAGCATCGAATCCTTTGCCGAGCGGGATGCGAAAAAGGCGCAGTGGGTCATCGATCAGGATGACGTGGTGGACGAGCTCTTTGACCGCGTGAAAAATGAGCTGATCGCAGCCATTCATCACGATCCACAGATCGGCGAGCAGGCGACGGATCTGTTGATGGCTGCCAAGTATTTTGAACGCATCGGCGACCATGCGACCAATATTGCCGAGTGGGCGATTTTCGCGATGACGGGCCGGCATGTGAGCGACTGACGGTTGTTCTTCCCTCCCCGCATCGCAGGGGAGGAGGGAAAAACGGGATTTTACATCTTCTGCACATCCTCTTCATATTTAACCTGAATTTTACACTTTGTTGTTGACAGCTTAACAGGGGCTTGTTAAGATGGCGAAAGGATGTCAAAATAAAGTTAAAAGGATGAAAAGAAGATGGATATCTAC